>CAZMDX010000243.1:0-16096 GCA_964564805.1 uncultured Pseudoalteromonas sp.
GTTTAAATACCAAGAAACTGCGGTTTATGCCTATTTTCTTATGTCAATTATGGCACCTCAGTTTATTTGGTTTTGGATATTTGATGGGGTGCGAGCTTTTACGATTGCAGCTGGCACAGCGATTCTCGTTTTTATGTGGCAGGCCCTTAACAAAAAACTCGATTTTTCTGTTTATCGCTACAAGCAAAATGTGCTACTTGTTATCTTTTGGATTATGTTTAATTTATCCGACTACTTTAGTCCTATCGGCGCATTCAGGTCAGCTACTAGTTCTACTCTTGTTCTGGATATTTTTAATACCATTTTTATAATGTACTTTATCTCTCTGCCTCTGATTGAAACTGAGCGACAATTAAGAGTGTTGGCATTATTATTTGCAGGCCTAATTCTTTATTATGTTTATTGGAGTAACACACAGTATTTCGATTGGAATATGTCTCAATTTAACAAGGGGCGACTAATGGGGCCGTTCAAAAGCCCTTACAATGATGAAAATAAGTTTGGTATGTTATTCGTTACTGGTATGCCTTTTTTATTATTCGGAATTTTCTATTTTAAGTCTCTAATAATGCGCGGGATTTTTAGCTTAGGCCTACTTTTTCTTTGGCATAGCATTATTTTAACAGGTTCTAGAGGTGCTTTATTAGCTATAGCGTTGGCTACATTATTCTCTTATCTATTAATTAAATCTCGGATAATGGGAGGTATGTTAGTTTTTGGACTAATTGCAGCTGTAATTTATCAAGGCGGTCAGTTGTTGACTCGCACAACAAACACCATAGAAACCTCAAGAACACAGTCCCAAGAAGAGATCATTGACCCTAGAGTGCAGTCTTGGAAAACTGGTATTGGTTTAATTGCAAAATATCCTATATTAGGTGTCGGAGTTCAGCGTTTTCAAGAGGCGACGCGAGTCTTTTATCCAGAAAAAAACGCTTATGTTGCGCACAACACCTTTTTAAATTTTGCTGCAAATTCTGGACTGTTGAATGGCATTATCTATTTGAGTTTTTATTGGCTGCAGTTTAAGCGTTTTAGAAGAATACGTAAAAGTGAAGTGGATCCTAATTCAACCATGTCTTATATCAATAATTCTACAATGGTGGCATTGACTGGGTTTTATGTTGGCTCGATGTTTCTTGATTTGATTATCTACGAACCTTTCTATTTTCTATTGATGTTAGGTCTGCTGACAGAGCATATTCATCTGCAGCAGAAAACAAAAAGTATTCAAGAGGTCCAAACTCATGTCTAAAGGATATAGTATTGTTATGTTTGCTCATAACGAAGAAAAAAATATTCAAGGCTCTATAACAAGCGTGCTTTCTAATGTTGATGAAGAGTTGAATCAATTCACTGTCATTGCTAATGGTTGCGATGATAAAACAGCTTCGATTATAAAACACCTAATTAGTCTAAATCCTACCAATCGACTCAGATTAGTGGAATTAGAAGTAGGAGACAAATGTAATGCTTGGAATACCTACGTTCATAAATTGGCACACAATAGTGAAGTTCATTTTTTCTTAGATGCTGATGTAAGGTTTACTACAAACGTATTTCCGAAAATGTACAGCAAACTGATGCAAACAAATAATGTGAATGCGATAGCTGGATTACCATTCTCTGGGCGAAATATGAAAGAGTACAAGTCCATGGTTGAGGATAAATACTGTTTGTTTGGTAATTGTTATGGTTTAAAGGCTAATTTTATTGAGCTGGTAAGAAATAAGGGGTTTAAATTACCTATAGGTTTAGGGTGGATAGACTCAGCTATCACTAAGGTTGTAAATACAGATGTAGGCGATATTACTCAACCTAAGAAAGGCAAGGTAACCTTCGACGATAAATGTGGATACGAATTCGAAAGTTTGTCTTTGTTTAATAAAAATGATTGGCAGCTATATAAAAATCGGATAACGCGTTATCGATTAGGAAAAATGCAAGAGGTACATTTAGACAAGCTTCCTTTTACAAGCTGGCCAGATACTTTGCATGATATTAATCAACTTGTTTTATCTGAAATAAAAGCTAACAGCCCTTGGTATAATTTCTTAGAAAGAAAGCTTGTGGTTGCACGTGTTAAAAAGTTTGCTAAGAAAATTCCTCTTTCAACTCATAAATACTTATCGCCAAAATATTAGGGCTTAAGGTTAAAACCTCTGATTAACTGGTTAGTGAAGTGGTCTGATTGATTCGAACACTGTGGTGAAATGATAATACTCAAAACTGGAGTGGACTATGAATTCTACAAAGAAATATTCAAAATAATTTAGGTTAGATGTGAGCAGTCTGGTTCTTCATCAGCAATACACCAGATCCGAAGCGACTCGAAGTTTGGAAGTGAAACTAAATTTAATTGCCCGTTGGATAAAAGAGCATGAACAGAATAATGATGGCCAGGCATTTCGTGGTAATGACAAACTCATGCCCGAACAAGAAGAAATCCGTCAGTTAAAGCTAAATTTCGTCAGTTTGAAGTGGATAAAAACATTTAAAGGAAGCGACGGTCTTCCTCGCCAAACAAATCAAATAAGGTAAGACTTTTTTGCCAAAAGAAGAAGGCCTATCCGGTTGATAGAACCTGTCAGTTATTGGAAGTAAAGCGCAGTGGTTATTATCGTTGGGTGAAGAAAATGAACGACGGTATTGACCTAATTCATAGCGAGATAATAGAGAAGGTTGAGGAAGTAGCCAAGGAGGCTGAGTACGTTTATGGCAGCAGCAGGATTAAGCATGCACTGAACTTTTTAGGCTACCTAGTGAGTCATTAAAAGGTGTCTAAACTGATGAATGAAGCCAATGTGTGGGGTAAATAACGTAAGAAGTATAAAGTCACCACTGATAGCAACCACAGCAAACCATTGTTTGAAAACCCGGTTAAGCGCCAGTTTGATGTTGTTTCGCCAGACCAAGTTTATGTAGGTGACATCACCGACATATGGACACGAGATGGCTGGTTGTACTTAGCCGTTGTCATTGACTTATATTCACGGAAAGTGGTGGGCTGGAGTATGAGTTCGCGCATGAAAGCGCAATTGATTGTTGATGCATTAGACATGGCTATTTGGCAGCGTCAACCCAAAGCTGGTTTGATTATGCATACCGACCGAGGTTCCCAATATGCAAGTCATCTGTATAGAAGCTTATCATCTGCCCACGGCATAAAAGGCAGCATGAGTAGAAAGTGATTGTTAGGATAATGCCTTGGCAGAAAGCTCCTTCGGAAGCTTTAAACAAGAGCGTGTTCATTAGTAAAATTATCAAACACGCTTTGAAGCGCAACAGAACATCCTGAATTATATTTTGATGTTCTATAACAGCCTAAGGCTGCACTCATATCTTGGGTATAAAAGCCCAAATCAATATTAGCAAAATATGGCTAGACTAGAAAAAGCTATTTAACTGTGTGTCCGAGAAATGTTGACCACGTCACGAAAAAAATTGGAACTCCTAAACATCCAAATGACGATATGTGATAGATAACAGGAGAGGACGATTAAAAAAGTGGTCTTCATAGAAGAATATACCCACTGTGCACTAGTCCTCTTGCAAGTGCTAAAAACAATATCAATTGATGGATCCTTGGGTGCTAAAAATCAAAATGCTTTATTCTAGCGTTCTTCATAATAATCATTAAACCGTTTGACCATAACAGATACATCAAATAATCGAGTAAACCTTGCACTGCCTTCAATTCCATATTGCTTGAAAAGTACTTTATCTTCGGCCAGTTTTAATATGGCCTGAGAAAATTCAGTAGCATCGTCATTTTTGGTGACGATGCCGTTTTTATTGTTTGCAATCACTTCTTTATTACCACCTGCATCTGTCACCACACAAGGTTTACCTAATGACATCGCTTCGAGTAAAGTCATAGAGGTACCTTCACTTAAAGACGATAATATGAATATATCCATCAACGCAAGATAGTGCTGGGGCTCTGACTCATACCCAGGCATGATAACTTTTTTTTCTAACTCTAAAACTTGTATGTACTTAATAATATTATCTCGCTCTTCACCGTCGCCCACAATGACTAATACTGTATTCGGATTTGCTTTTAACACCTGCGCAAATGCTTCAAGCATCATCTTATGATTTTTTATGGGGTCGAGTCTGGCGACGGTTCCCAGAATAAGACTTTTATCGGGAATATTAAGTTTTTGTCTGAGTTCAAGCGTTTTAAGTGGATTCACTTCTAGAGGCTTAATACCGTTATATATCACTTCAATGCGTCTATTTGGTAGGTTCTCAAAATCGACTAAGGCTTGTTTGGTTGCTTGTGATATGGCTGTAACATAATTGGTTATTCTGCATAACCAAGGATTGATTATTTTTCGTTTCCAGCTACTTGAGTCAGGGTAGAAGCGCCCATGCTCTGTAAAAATGACTTTAGTTTTGGTACCAAATGCAGCCATTACACCGTAAACCCATGGGGTATATTGGTGACAATGTAATATATTTATCTCGTTATGCTTAATATGTTTTCGAATGGCAAATATCAGTGAACTATCAAACCCCGGTTTACGTGCAGAAGTTGTAATAGATAAACCCGCGCTTTGCATTTCAATGCCCCATGGGCCAATAGGGGTTTCGATACAATATATCGACATATCAAGAAGAGCCGAGTTTGAGCCTTCAATAAGGTTTTTAATCACCATTTCTGTACCACCTATGCGCATATCATAAGTGAGGTGCATAATCGATTTTTTACGCATTTATTGCATTGCTAATATTGAGTTTGACTTTAGGCATGTGCATACTTTACCCACCACATTTCAAACATTAACATGCTCCACAGCAGGGCGCTGTGATCGGCACTACCACTTTGATGTTCATTCCAAAGTGTTGTTATATAACAGTGATTGAATATACTTTTTAAACCTAGGGCTTGGTCGATTAGATGGCGTTGGGCCAGTTCTTTAATTTCATGTCTAAACCAGCTTGCCAGTGGAACCGAGAAACCCATTTTTTTACGGTATAAAATATCGTCGGGTAACATCGGTTTAAAGGCTTCTTTGAGGATGTGCTTTTTCTCGCCATTTTTAAATTTCATGCCTGAGGGCACAGTGGCAGAAAATTCAACTACGTCTTTGTCGAGTAAAGGCGCCCTTACTTCTAACGAATTGGCCATGCTCATGCGGTCGACTTTTACCAGTATGCCGCCGGGCAAATAAGTTTTCATGTCGGTATAGAGTATTTTTGCTAGATGGTCTGAGCCGTCTGATTTTTCATAAGCATCAATAGTAATTTTAGATGGGTGATAATCACCCAGTTTTTCTTTTACATCTTGTTTGGCCAGTTTATTCCACTGTCGGTCATCTATTTGTGAGTTGGTGGTATAAAAGCCCATTGCAGGATCTTGACTCAGGCTGGTTAGTAAAGACTTACCTTTGCGAAACACCGTGGCATTACTGTTAGATAATAAGTCTGCTAGTTTTGGGAATATGTGTTTACGCACAAATTTAGGGAATTGATTGCGTAATCGGTTTTCTGTGGCGTCGGTGGTGTATTTCTCGTAACCCGCAAATACCTCATCACCGCCGTCACCGGCAATGGCCACCGTTACTTGTTGCCGTGCTAGCTCGGATACAAAAAAAGTAGGGACTAACGAGGGGTCGGCAAATGGCTCGTCAAAGTAAGCGACTATTTTTTCTAGGTTATCTGCCACATTTTGATGCACAGTAAATTCATAATGCTCGGTGTGATATTTATCGGCTACTTCTTTGGCAAATTCGGTTTCGTTGAATTTTTTTTCATCAAACCCGATTGAACAAGTTTTTACAGGTGTGTCGCTTTTATTTGCCATCATGGCGACTACGCCGCTCGAGTCTACACCTCCACTCAAAAATGCGCCTAGTGGCACGTCGCTCACCATACGTTGTTTGGTACAGTGGGTAGCTAACTCTCGAAGTTTCTGTGTTAACTGTGCTTCACTTTCATCGCTGATGTGTTTAAAAGACACATCCCAGTATTGTTGAATATTGATGCCATCGGCATCTACTGTCATGTAGTGACCGGGTGGTAGCTTGTGAATATGGGTAAAGATACTCTTAGGGTCAGGCACGTATTGGTAGGCAAAGAAGTCATATACCGCATCTAGGCGGATGTCTCTGGGTACATTGGGTAAGGTTAGAATCGCCTTGATCTCAGATGCAAAGGCAAACTGAGTATCGGTTTGCAGATAATATAAGGGTTTTTTACCCATACGATCCCTGGCTATCATCAGTTTTTGTGTGGTGGTATCCCATATAGCGAAAGCAAACATACCGTTTAATTTACACAGCAGTTTTTCACCTTCGGTGGCGTATAAAGCTAAAATAACTTCGGTATCGGTATGAGTTTTAAAGGGGTAACCAGCGGAGCTTAGCTCCTCACGAAGAGTTAGGAAATTATAGATTTCGCCGTTAAATACTATGATGTATTTGCCGTCGTGGGAGGTCATAGGTTGTACACCAGCATCGGATAAGTCGATAATAGCTAGTCTGCGGTGGGCTAATCCAACATGGTCGTCTAGATATTCATCACTAGCGTCTGGGCCACGGTGATAAATACTATCGCCCATTTTTTTTAGGGCGGCTTTATCTCCCATATTTCCATCAAAGTGGGTAAAACCAGCAATTCCACACATTATCTTACTTCCTATTCTGCTCTCTATTTTTCGATATAGAATTGATATTTTAAAGACTGATATGCTTACGGATCTTGGGGCCAATTGTTGTCGTAACGCCTAATGGTAACCTTGACCAAGCTTTTTCAACTAATGTTCTGATTTGGTTAACTTTACTATCACCACTGCCGTTGTCCGAACCAGTAATTATTTCAGCTATTGTTGTTTGGCTTGGCACTAGATTTGACCATGCTAAGGGTACAGGCTCTGCGCCCCATTGGCGTTTGAACCTATAGGTGCCTTCATCATAAGTAGAACGCCCGAAATCGAATTCTTCACAGCCCCGGTCGCTAACATGCTCTAGCAAAGACCAATATAACATCATGTTGGGGGATAACTTATTGTATTCGGCCACCGTGGACGCCCAAGGGATGGCGACTTTATTGGCAGTGCGTAACACAATACCGGCACCAACTGGAATATTGTCACTGTAAACAACGGATAAAATCACATGTTGTGCGTAATGGTTAAATAAACATTCAAACCACTTTTTACTATGCACTGGTGAGCCAAGCTTGCGCATATTGATGGCAAATATCTGATAAAAGTCGTCGATTTGCTTTTGCTCGCTTGCAATTAAATAAGTGAGGCCATTTTTTTCTGCCTTACGGATTTGGCTGCGTAACTTTGATTTAAACCCTGCCATAAGTGCTTCAGAGCTTTCGGGTAGCGGTAACACCATACGTACTTTTTTACCTGCTAATTCATCGTCGGATGATGCGTTAACTGAGTCGCGGTAGTCAAAACTGTTGCCACCTGCAGATGCTAATTGGGTTAATGCTTCAGACTGTAAAGCTTCTAATACGCTGGCATCGTTGGCTAAGCCAAACCCTAAGTCACAAAAGGGAAGGGCGCAGTAGCTGACCTTAGAAAAGGGCTTTTGCATTTTAATACAAGGTAAAATACCTACCAATGTATCGTCATTAAAAGCCAGTAAACTCACATTTTGATGTTGATAGGCTTGTTCAATACTCAATAACCACGCAAACCGGTGATAAGGGGTAGCATCAATGTGGCCGTCTACATATTTATCCCATGCAGCTTGATCGCTGGTGACCGCCATTCTTATATTCATATAGAAGGAACATCCATTTTCTGTAATTTACTCGCTGCTTCAGAAATAGTGCAAAATTCGATATCGTAATTAGACTTTAACTGGGTAACCACTCTTGTCACCGCATCACTGATAAAGTCAAAGGGGCTGTGTTCACTGCCTAATAAACCGTTTTGATTCACCAACAGGCTAGAGCTATGCATATACATATGCAATATAGGGTATCCCTTACTAATAAATGTATCGCACAGGGTCAACATGTCCTGAGTAGATGATAACTCTGGGCATAAGTAGGTTTTTCTTAATAAATTGGTATGCCAAGCGAGTCCGTTAAAACGGGTCCAGCTTAAAGGTGGTTTGGCAAACGCCGTATGAATTTGGTTGGCGAATTCAAAGTTTGTGCGGTTAAAGCCTACCGTTACGGGAAGTTCGTAAAGGGTATTCTGTGAGCCTTTCTTAAGGGGATTATTTAAGTCTGGCCAATAGGGCAGGTTTGAAGCCCCTCTGCAGCTAAAGTATTCGTTTTCATAAAAAGGATACACACTAGAATCAATGGTAATGCCACTTTTTACCAGTAAATCCATGACATTTTTGTCAATACCCCATCTGCCAGTTCTGAATGATTTTGGTTTAATCCCAAAGCCTGTTTCAAGGCTGGCCATTAAAGCGTCTAATTTCTGCGATACCTGTTCTACAGGTAAATTTACCACATGGGATTCGACTTCTCCCACTTCGCCAAAATAGGGAGGATTGCACCATGGGTGCAGGTGAGCGCCAATTTCGCAGTTGCCATTAGCGATAAATGTCAGCATTTGTTGTACTGCGTTATCGTTATCAGCTACCGCATAGTCTACGAAATAGGTAGGCCTAATGCCTAGGTTTTCGCAGATAGTGTTAAATGCCGGTAATTTATCAATGTTTTGTACATTGGCCACTTGTTGTGGAAACGGACCTGACCAATCCCACTCTTCTTCGGTGTCTATACTTAATACAAAAATAATAGGTTTCTTGCTTCCTTTTTCGCTCACTGGGACTCCGTTACCAATTTTTCGAACAATTCAGTATATTCAGTCGCCATACGATTAGCCGAATAATGCTGATACACAAATTCTTTAGCATTGGCCGCTAACTCGGCTCCATAACCTTCTGTAAATAACAAACTTTCCCAATAACTAAGCAGTTGAGTTTTTTCGCCAAGTGGTGCAAGTAACCCGGTTTTTTTATGTTCAATTAGTTGGTCAATACCCGCAATATCATAGGCCGCAACTGGAATGCTTGCGGCGGTGGCTTCCATCAAGCAGCGCGGTATACCTTCGAGGGTGGATGTCATCACAAACAAATCAAAAGACTTTAATAGGGATAACCTATCATCGCGAAACCCTAGAAAATCAATATGGCTGTGACTTGCAAGAGTTTTACTGTGAGTTTCTAGTTCAGCCCTAGCATCGCCGTCACCTAAAAGAACTAGGCGAGTGTTGGGATGCTTAAGATGTAATTGATCAAATATATCCAGAATATCAAAGATATTTTTGCGACTGATCATTTGACCTACAAATCCGATACGTTTTTCGTCTAGATTTTGCCTGTCGGGTGTGGCTGTGGCCTCTACTTCTGATAAGTCGACACCATTTTGAATATATAAGGTTTTTGAGTCTTTAACACCCATGCGTTTACAGTCACGGATAAGTTGCTGGGATAGCGGTACCACTTTAGTAGCATATTTCATGGTCTGACAGCCTAACCAAATAAAGGTGCGCAGCTTGAAGTCTTTGGCATTCTCAAAACCATGTGGTGTAACAACGCAAGGTACACCTGCTTTTCTGGCGGCTAATACCCCAATGATGTCGGACTTGTATCCATGAGTATGTACGACATGAATGTTTTGTTTTTTGATCAATTCTGCCATTTTTGAAATCGCAGATAGGTCAAATTTACTTTTCATATTAATGGTATGGCAAGGTAAATCGAGTTTTTGGTATTCGTTAACCAACTCAAGTGGTTTTTGACCTGGCTCCATAGTGACAGCTAAATCACACCGTATAATAGTAGGTTCCAAATGTTTAGCTAGCGCTAACACCCAGCGTTCTGCTCCGTAAAAACCGGTAGGGCATATAAACTGCAATACGTTGATAGTCTGACTCATTTAAGCTTATCCCTGATCCGTCTTGATGCCAATTGACTTGAATAAGCCGAGTACAGTACCAATCGCTCTAGCCGGAAAATAAAATACATAGAATTTAATTATATACAGTAAGCTTATTTTCTTTTCAGCTAAAACGTATAGCCGTAAACTATATAAACAAACGGGAAACGCAGCCAGTAAAAAAGTTACAGTAGCAAGAACTGGAGTGCCGCTAATCATGAATAGTAAAGATATGCTCAACAACGCCATAATGGCTGGTGGTACTGCAAAACTCGGCCATTCACGTAACGGTATCTTACGTCCAGATATAGATTGTAAATTTGACTGACCTCGCCATATTTCTTTGTCATACATGGCTTTATATGCCTTATCTTCGCCTAAATGAATATAGGTCGCAGCAGAAGTGTAAAATAAACTACCTAATTTGGCCGCTTTATCAGTAAAAAAATAATCTTCACACGTTATTAGATGTTCAGGGAACCCACCAATTCTAATGAAAGAATCTTTGTGCATAAATAAATTTCGGCCGGGTAAAAATGCCACATTTGTATCTATTTCAGCGTTGCTTAAACTTGTTCTGATTTTCTCTAGGGGAGGCGCATTAGCATCGCATATTTGCATGGCACTAGTAATTATTCGTTCAGGAATACTAGTAAGCTCCCTTATCATCTGCTTAGCCCAATTTTCCGACAACCAAATATCCGCATCTAAAAAAGCCAGATATTGGCCTGTCGCTTGAGTCACGCCATAGTTGCGCAGTGCTGATATGGTCTCATGTTCAGGTCGAATAAATATGTTTAGTGATAAATTAGATTCATTTAACAACATCTGCTTTTTTATAGTTTCAGTCTGGCTCACTACAATAATTTCAATCTCACACAGGTTGTAAACTTGCTCGCTAATAGACGTAAGAGTCTGAATTAACATCTCGAATCTACCTTTATGCGGAATAATAAAAGAAATTTGCATCAAAAAGTCATCGCTCCACTCAATTTAGACGCCTCTTAAGCCAGTTTATCTCATTTTTAAATGATAATTTACTGAGCCTTTTAATCAATTCCTTAAAAAATCCTCTTATCAACGTTATGTTTTTATAATCCGTGTCAGGCCAATCGGTTTTGTATCGATTAGCTACAAAGTTTGTCTCAAGATTTTTATAAAAATCTACAGCACCACAATTTTGTAATACTAGTATTAATATCCGGGTATAAGTTTTTGTTGCTGACTCATTAAGCCTTTTAGCAACTTCATTTTCAAAAAACTCAGCTTTTGCTAAAAAGTTTGGATTTTTTTGTGGGCAGTAATAATGAGCTGCAGCTAACACATGAGCCTTCCTTAAATCTTGTGCTGTCCATGTATCATTAGGGTATTCGAGTATTTCTGGTTTATCTAAATAAGGATATTCGTTTTCAACCATCCAGTTTGCAAAATTCAACAAACAATCTCGGCAGTAATAGAAATTATCATCGAATTCTTTATTTAACTGCTTAACTGACAGATACCTACAGACTGATTGCAGCAACACTGTGTAAAACCAATTTAACTCTACATTTTGTAAATGACGCAGCTGCAAGTCTTCGTTGGGATGCATAGTATTTCTGAGTACTTTTTCGGCTTGCAGTAAAAAGTTTTTTTCATTACTTAGCTCGAAGCTATCTAGCAATGAGTTAACGTAATTAGCTGTTCCTCGGTCTAGTGGATATTGGCCAGTGATGTGGTTTTTTAAGCCTAAGGTGTGCCTGTTTTTTAATGCTAATAGCAATTCTAAACACGTATTTGATCCCTCAAATACAAATGTCATCCAAGAAGTGAGTGTAAATACCGCTTGTTTAGATTTTGCGTTTGTTGTCAGCAGATAATGCAGCATAAGCCCCGAGGTATAACAATGTTGACCGCCTGGGCCACCACCGCCTGCGTGATCCTGGTAAGCATCTGCGGAATGATGTTTAGAGTATGAGCGGTGTGAAGATGTAAAGGCTTGCAGGTAGTGATCTGTATGCCAAAACATGCCACCGTTATACTCGTTCTTATCTTCAGTGGTATGATAAATGTCGATATCAACCACGTGCTGTGCGAGATCATCAGCTAATTCAAACCACTTTTGATTTCCTGTTAACAGGTACTGCCTTAAAAAGCCAAAAATTGGATCGTATTGATTATTATAATGAGATACAAATAATTTACTTCCTTGATAGCCTGACGTTTCATGATCTGCGTACAAATCACCAAAATTTCGCCAGCCGTACTCATCTACTTTTTCTCGTTTTTCAAAAAAGTTGTCTGCACCATCTATAGCGGTATCGATTAAGGTTGTGAATGAGGCAGGTGCACGATTGATGATGAGAGGATCGGAAAGTAAGTGATCAGTGACCTTAGCCAAAAAGTGTACTTTCTGCCCGGCGTGATTATCGCTTGAAAAGTCCAATGAAAAACGTCTTGTGGCTTTTTCTCCACCTTGCAACTCATGCTGATAAGGTTGTTTAGGAAATAAACTTAAGCTGATTGTTTGTTCTTCACAAGCGATTTTACTTGGGAATTTTTCCCAAAAATGCTCCATTGTTACCCAACAGGTAAAGTTCGCGTTAAATGCCAATATACGAGGAGAAACACGTCCTTGATGCCGCGTTTCAAGAGAGTCAATCTTTTCTGTAAAACCATTAATCGAAAATGGAACTTGACCAGTTGCATCATTATGCACTGGACTCTGCCAATTAATGCCACCACTTGCATATTGACTAATTTCATACCGCTCATTTTTGAGGTTTAAAAGTTGACTGGATAAACCTTTATCGACTTTGTAATTGACCGCTTCATTAAATTTAATCGAAATTGTTAACTGCTCAAAATAAATTGAATTTATATCACCTAGATCCCACTGGCCGTTGTTATGTTGTGCTGGCAAATAATTATGGACTGAAACAAGTGCATTAATGAATTTGCAGAGAGGGTAAATATCAAACTCAATTAAAAAATCTATATTTTTTTCTTTTCCCAATACTGGGTTTGCTTTAATACTCACGGTTTGGCTAAATACTGCACCTTCATTAGTGAGGTTGTTTTTGATAAGTTGGCCAGCCTGTTGAAATATAATGGGCTGCTGATATCCATCCTTTAAATAGCATTGTACCTCTAATTTTCTGCCATTAGTGGTCAGCACAAAGCCACCTACTTCAGATTTTTCTATATGCAGCGGTTCTAATTTTTCTTTTATGGTTTCTGCTGAACTTAATTTCAACACACTGCTTTCAATGCTCAGAGTGAACTCCAGCTTTGAACTGTCTGGGTCATCTGACCGTTCAAAAATAAATTCAGAATAAATCCACTTTACCGAACCACATGGCCAAAGATTTAGAACTCTGCTGTAACTTTCTAGCTTCTCGTAAGATGCAAACACATGTATTTGATAGCTTTTGAATATTTGCCCTTGTGGAGCTAAAACACTAGCAGACATTAATCCACTATGGTCAGTTTTGGGACAATTATTTTCTAATACTGTTGTAAATAAAATAGCCACTAAGGAGATATTGTCTTAGTGGAAAATATATGGGGTAAAACATGTAAATTAAACAATAATTTTATCTTACGAAGTCGATGCATGAGGCGCAGAATATATCTGTCACTGTAATAACATGCAAGCTTCTGAGCATAGGGCGGGGTATTACTCATTGATTGTTTGTATCGAGCCTCACCAGCAAGAAAATCGTAATTATTGATTCCTTCATCAATCGCCTTTTGAATTACAATAGAATGAAACAGTAAACCAACTTTTACGCGTTTGTCTGGGTGATAATTTAAAGCAGATAAGTAAAATAGCCACTTGTCTTCTTGTACTAATAAATAAATGAAACCTAAAATTTTATTATCTATTCGTAACTCAAAAATTTTTGTCACATTTTGTTCAGGATCATCATTAATCAGTCGTTGATGAAAATCATTGAAATGATTATTACTAAATCCACTGCCATAAGTGGAGTCGTTCCATCTTTGTTTGTGAATTTCACTCATTTGCTTTAAAAACGAGTTTTTCTGATCAGTAGAATGTGCTTCGGTTAATTGAATTTCGCCATCTTTTTCAAGTAATTTACGAGTTCTTTTGATCTGTGAACGTGTATTGCGAGATAGAGTGTTGAGATAATCGTCAAGGCAATGACAATTCTCTAAATTAGCAATGTAACCTGGACTTTCCATTATATATCTGACGTTAGAATGCGCTAATGAATAAGGTCGAAGTGACTGCTCGTCACTCATACCTATAATAAATTCGTCAGCTAGTTCATGTTTAAATACGAAGTTCAACATGGCCTCTTTAGTAATAGACGCTGCCATTCTATCAACCATAAAATCGTTATACTCTATCCATATTTGGTCAGGTTCTTGTTGGCCATAGCGATTTAGATATGCCTGCTTAATTTTAAATATTTTTAAAAATACAACATATTTAATATGAATAACGCCAATTCCTACAACTTTGTTGTCACACTCGGCAGTCAAAATAAAATATTGATTAGGCTTAATTGCACACAAATTCTCAATCCAAGACCATGAAAGAAAAGCATTAGGATGGCTACGTGTTTGTAAATTAAGCCACGTTTTTTTAAACGCTTCCATAGTGTCTATAATATTAACTTTGACATCAATATCACTAAGTTGATACCGGTTAGTGATGACACACATCCTTTTTTATCTAAATAATACTGATTAGAACCTTAATTTTGGAAGTTCTGATTATTACTTTACCCATTCGTTTTGTAGCGTGTTTATCAAAACTTTTCATTTAAAATATTTAGTTTGGATTTCAGTTTACTAAGGACATTATTATGTAATGTGCTTTCTGGTTTTAATTTAACAAGGATATCCCTAGCCGTGTCACTGTCACCCATTAGAATAAGTATTTCAGCTAGATGTAGTTGGATCTCCATGTTATTGGGTAGTTTTTCATTTGCCATATTAATGTAGGTCAAAGCTTCTTGAGTTTTACCTTGTTTAAACAAAACCCAACCATATGTATCCAAAGAGTAGCCTGATCGAGGTCTAAGCCTAAGTGCAGCCGCCGCTAATTCCTCTGCCTTATCTAATTTTCCCATTTTAATGAGTAAAGATGCATAGTTGTTAGTGGTAATGTATTCCTGAGGAAATTCTACTAACAATGACTGATAAATATTAGCCGATTTTTCCAAAAAGTTATTTGCTGAATAATATTCAGCAAGAGTGTGGATATCTCTGTAATTAGTAGGAAATTTAGTTAATGCTTTTTCAAGTAACTCGCCTCCTTGGCTAGCTTCACCAAGTTCCTGCATGGAATATGCTAATATTTTAGCAATCTCAAAGCTAGGTGCTAGTTCATAATATTCAAAAAGCAAACGTTTGGCTTCATCGTAATCTTTTTCATTGTAAGCGATAATTCCATTGAATCTCTTAAGCCCTGGTAAGATTGATTGATAGTCTTTAATGGTTGAAAACTGCTCTCTGGCTTCAGTAACTTTTCCAGTTTTTGCTAAAAACTCTGAGTTTAACGCTCTAAATCTAGGTTCATTAGGAAATACCTGTAAAACGTCATTTGTAGCCTGAAGTGCTAGGGAAGGTTTGTTTTGTTGTCCCAACAATTCAATTTTCTTAAACCAAGCGGCTGAGTCTAAGGGATAAAGTTCTGTCCAGGAATGATATTCAGACAATGCATCATCAAGCAGGCCACGTGATTTATAAATGTCACCTTTCACTCTCATTACTTGCGGATCTGTTGCATCGGCTTTCGTTTCGAGTATCAACAATGCTTCTTTAGGATTTTTTTTCCAAGAATTTAAAAGAGCAAGGCCAATAATTGGTGCTTGGATCGAAGGCTCCTTATTAATTAATATTCCAAGGTAATTTTCGACCTCCGTAACTTTTTCTTGAGCAATTGCAATATTGATATAACTGAGTATGTTAGATAACAATTCAGGATTTTTTTCTACTAATTTAGTACTTAAAATATGCGCTTTAACAAAATTTTCCTGTCGAGCATTAATTAACATTAAATATCTCGTGGCGCCTGTGTGCTCAGTATTTAAGGATAATATATCTTCAAAAATATTTTTAGCTTCTTTAATTTTGTTCGTTTGCAACAAGATATATCCCTCAAGTGACATACCATCTTCTAGATTAACTTGTTGCCAGCTTTTGGCAATCTCTAAAGCAGCCCTTGGATCACCATTTCTTAAATGTGCTTCTGCTGAAAGCAACCACGCCT
>CAZMDX010000244.1:0-3474 GCA_964564805.1 uncultured Pseudoalteromonas sp.
AGGTGATGAAGGGTTAATTTTTGATAATAAAGATATAAGAAGTATTACCCTAGTTGGCAGCAGCACCCCTAAGAAGTTAGAGGATTGGACCTTAAAGACTGAAGATGAAAAGAAATGGAAATTTTCTGAACTCGCAACACCAATACCTAATTCATTTATATTCTCTCCTGCGAAAATTTCGATTGGAACCCATGTAGTCGTACTATTAAAAAATAATGGCACCGACTGGGTTTTATATGAAAAAGGCGGCAATCATATTTTTGAATACCTCCACATATTCCCTGGCCAAATACCAAATCCCATTACGATGAGCATCCCATGAAACAGCTGACTTCCGTGTTAAATTCGCTGCGTGAAAATAGCAAAAAATATGCTCAGGTGATCACTGAAAGTTTTGGTCAACGTGCTAATCGTTTACTACTTATTGAAAGCCGTGGCTTTGGTATTAACGCTTATCTTGTAGAGCGCGCTGGCGATAACGTTGAATTACTTCACTTTGTTTGCAACAACCATCATGAGCCAGACATTAGCTTAAACGATATTTGTGTTCAGCTAAAACGTGATGGTTATGTATTACCTAAAAAAGCATTGTTAATATCAGGCGCGACCACAACAGCATTATTACCCTTACCTATTGAAGACGATAATAAATTGTCTGATAAACAGATGCTTGAACTGGTACGTTGGGAAATGGAGCCACTTTTTACCGAACATATTGCGCATTGGAGTATCGGTGGCTTACTTATCGCCAGTGGTTACTTGACAGAGCCCCAACGTAAACAGCTTTTGATCGAATTAGGAGAACAAAAAGAACGCATGGCAGGTAGGGGCGGCCTCGCACCCACTCGTTTTGGTGAATTAGGCATACAAGCAGGCTTTATCACCCAAGCACAGTTAGACGAATGTTTATCCCTGCATGAAAAAAACCAGATGATCGATCCTGCTATTGACTGTAGCTGGAGTGACCAATCAGTTAGTTCGCCAAATCAAGGAGGATTGTGGTTATGTTCAGCAATAAGCTTACCCATTCGCCAGCAATGGTTAGCAGCCTTTGAACAACAAAAAATATTTTTAGCAGGCATTTATTCGCAGCACCACAGCGCAGTGTCACAGTTACCGGTTGTTAACGATACGCAATTATTATTAGTGATTAATGTCAGTTTAGTCACGGTCATTCAGGTAAAAAACAATCTGATTATCACTTCCAAACAACACCGGTGCAGTGACTATGCCTTAACCACTGACGATATTATTGTGTTGCTCAGTGAGTTTATTGAAAAAGGCTTACAGCAGATTTTTTATAGTGGCCATCATGCCAATATTGCTACTTTTAAGAGTGAGCTAGAAGCCCAAACACAATGCAAGATGACTTGTTTAGATAATGTGTTGGATATTTCGCAGCGTGTTACTAAGCCTTTTTCAGGCGATGCAGCCATTATGGGTGCGGCACGTCATTATTTTTATAAATTTTCTTCATCACAAAATTCGGTTATCACCGGTACACCCCCACCACCGCCTTGGTATAGAGAGACCGCCGTCCAAGCAGCCCTTATGCTTGGCGTATTAGGCATGGCAGTGGGAATAAATGAATTGCATTACTGGTATACCGAAAAACAAACCTTAGCTGAAGTACAACAAAACGAATTAGCGGTTGAAAAAATAGAAGGTATAAACGCCACACTTAATAGTAAAAACACCGAATACAATAAATTAAAGGCAAACAAGGAACAACGAGAAGAAGAGTTGATGTTACTGACGAATCGAAAACAAGGACTCAATTCCGTACTGTTAAAACGACAAGAATTCATAACACAGTTGTTACCCTTAATTTCTCGTAGTATCAACGAACTCATCATATTAAATCAGGTGAATGAAAATACGTGGTATCACTTCGAAATCACAGGTTGGGCAAGCGACCAACTGGCGATAGATAAATTTAATCAAGAGTTAACGGGACAGTTAGGGCAATGGGGTATGCAAATTACCGACAACTCTAGCCAGGCTCAAGATAATTATGGCACCCGTGGATACCAATTTACGATGTCGCTCGCACCGGTTGATTCCTAATGACAAAAAAAATAAAAAAACCAATAAGTCTTAGGGAACAATTGTTAATCGGTATATTAGTATTATCCGGTGTGATCGGTAGCTACATAATGTTGCGAGTTCAGGTGCAAACCACCCAAAAGTTGCTGTGGCAAGAGCAACTTGACGATAGTCGTAGTGCTAAAAAGTCTGTACGTGCACGCCGAGCAACCAATCATGACACAGAAAAGTTAGTACAAGAGATTGCACAACTCGAACAGGATATCGAGCAAACAAAAACAACCGTGTCGGGTATTGAAGGTCACTTTATCGACTTAAACAATAAAGAATCTGTCGCGAGTATGCGTTCACGCTTAACCGATTTAGCTCAACGTAATAATTTACGCTTAAGTAAAGTAACAAAGTCGAGCCAAGATTTAGCTAAATTTACTTCAGCTAATCAACAGAAACTTGCTAACTTTTTGGAGCGGCCTATGTTCAATGTGGAGCTGTCGGGTACTTATCACCATTTACTTGGTTTTATAGAACAGCTCGAATCACTCCCCAACCGCGTGGTGGTAACTCACTTTAGTTTACAAAAACACACCTCATCGTTTATTAAAGCCGGGCAAGCAAAGTCTCTCGCAATAAAATTAACGTTGAGCTTTTAATTGATGACTATTTTATCGACTTCTTCTGGTTCACAGCCCGTCACAAAAAAAGCACCTTCGTTAGAAGATATTTTGCAGTTGTCTAATGATTTGAGTGCGTCAGATGTACATTTATCTATCAATTGTTTTCCTACCTTTAGAATAAGTGGAGAATTAGTACCACAACATTCATTATCACTATTAACTGCAGACAATTTGCTAGCTATGAGTGTGGTTATTTGTAATGAACGCCAGCATAAACATCTATTGGAACATCACAGTGTTGATTTAGCCTTCACTAGCGAAAAAGGTTTGCGATATCGGATCAATGTGTATTTTGAATTAGGGAATCCTGCGTTTGCAATCCGCTGGCTTGATGGCACTTTTCACAGTATGTCAGCTTTACGCCTACCCAGCCAACTGAGTAAATTAGCACAATTGAAAGACGGTTTAGTGTTAGTGACAGGCGCCACAGGTAGTGGCAAATCCACTACCTTAGCCAGCATAATCAACGAAATAAACCAGCATAGAGCTTGCCATATCTTAACCATTGAAGATCCCGTTGAGTTTATTCATTTCAACAGAAAAGCCATGGTTCATCAAAGAGAAATTGGCCGTGATGTTAACTCGTTTTCTGATGCCATTCGTTCAGCAATGCGTGAAGATCCCGATGTCATTCTATTAGGTGAAATGCGAGATACTGAAACCATGATGGCGGCACTGATGGCGGCAGAAACCGGGCATTTAGTCTTTTCGACTCTGCACACCAATGATGCTGTTGGTGTGATTGATCGCCTGG
>CAZMDX010000245.1:0-1913 GCA_964564805.1 uncultured Pseudoalteromonas sp.
TGGCTATAATTTTAGACTATTTGCTGGTGATATGCCTGCCATAGGTAAATCACAGTCGCCACATCTCAGATTAAGAGTCGCTTTGCCCCAAGCATTAGCTGCACATCCATTACACACAAACTTAGTTTTAACGTTATTTTGGATGGGTAGGGGTTCTACCATTTCTGCTTCACCCAATATTTCTGACATGGGTGAAGTGAGAACATCGAGAGTATTATAATCAATTTGGAGTTCTGACCATTCAAAGTTTTCAGCGGAATAATTATCTCGACTAAGTACATGATAGGAGGAATATTTAGCAAAGCGATCTACCCATTTTAAAGCGAATTTTTCATCCTCAATTAATCGGATACAACTTTGAAGAAACTTTCCATCCTTAACAGGGTAATCATTCATGTGATCGCCTGTCACTTTACCTCCGGTCTTACCTGTGTCAGAAGGCATAAGCCCGATGCTTATCATCTTTTTTGCCCATTCTTTGTTGTGATAGCAAGTTCTCCCAGGTGTGCCAAAACACCTTTGCCAAAGATGGGTCATTTCGTGAACTAATGTTTGCATATACTCTATGACACTTGAACGAGCTACATAAGAGGGGTTTATTGCTATTTCATGACACTTATCACCATCTGCACTTCCCCATCTTTCAGGTGAAAAGTAACCCATGACTTGTTTCTGTCTTTGAAGAGTAAGCATGACCTCAGGAAGTGAGTCGTCAAACAATATTTTATTAAAATATTTAAAGGCGAATTGAATGCCATCATAAAATTGTGTTGTAGGTGATTCTTTTCTGAGTGCGTTCATCAAATTGTATCGTACGTTACAAATAAATAAATATTCTAAATGTAATTTGTCAAAAGTGCCATTAATAATAGTACTTTTGACAAATCAATAGCGCTATAAAAGGTAAATAAATGTATCGTACGTTACATTTATTAAAGAAAGTTTTACCACTTAAATTTAATTAATCCTACTTGCATGATTAAAAACTAAAATACCGATCAAAAACTTTGATTGAATAAGTCAGTTTATAAAAAGGTTTTTCTATTATTTCTAAGAAGTCATGTCAAAAAAAGTAAGATTTAATGCTTTTTATAAAATTGATAATTAACCAATTATTGCTATTATTTGATGTGTTAAAACGTTTTATAATCCGCAATATCGGCTTAACAGGTTAAAAATCATAAAAACCTATTTATGATTTTTTCAATTAGTCAATGCTAGTCTTAAGTCTATTGAGTATCGTACGATTTTCATTTTTAAATGAAAATTAAATAAGCAAATATCTGACTTAGTTTTGGTTATTATTGTGCTCAATTTGCCTACATTTTATATCCGAATCAATGTTTATGTTGCGGACTGTAGTTTATAGACAACTCACTGTTGCATTGATTTTTAATTAAACATACAAATAATTATTGTGACTATTTCACTTTTAACTAGCCAAAAAGCTTTTTTTGGTCAGCGTCAGA
This sequence comes from uncultured Pseudoalteromonas sp., assembly GCA_964564805.1. Classification (GTDB taxonomy): domain Bacteria; phylum Pseudomonadota; class Gammaproteobacteria; order Enterobacterales; family Alteromonadaceae; genus Paraglaciecola. The sequence goes on from CAZMDX010000245.1 coordinate 1,470, forward strand.
ATTATTTTCTTAGTAAATGAAGAGGCTTTGTATGACTTCCTTGCATATACCCAACATTAATCAACTGACTAATGAAACGCTTGTAATGCTTCTGGCGGGAGGTCAAGGTAGTCGCCTGCATGAACTCACTGAGTCACGCGCTAAACCTGGGTTAGAGTTTGGTGGAGCATATCGGATCATTGATTTCCCTTTATCCAACTGTGTCAATTCAGGATTTAAAAAAATAGGTATAGTGACCCAATACAAATCGCAATGTCTTATCCGGCATCTTATAATCGGCTGGGCTAAATTCAACCAAAATTTTGGTGGATTTCTTGAACTGATGCCTGCTTCACAGCAAAATTCAGAAGGTTGGTACAGAGGGACAGCTGACTCATTATTTCAAAATATCGACTTTATCAAATCTGTGATGCCCAGGTATGTATTAGTGCTGTCAGGCGATCA
>CAZMDX010000246.1:0-3161 GCA_964564805.1 uncultured Pseudoalteromonas sp.
AATGTAATTGGACGTGTGGTATTTATTCTGCGTAACTGGTCAAAGATGTGAGAACGCATTGGTGCCATACCTGCGCCACCACCAACAAACACCATTTCAGCAGGGCTCTCTTTGGCGTAGAACTCACCGAATGGACCTGAAATAGTGGCTTTATCACCTTCTTTCAAACTCCAAATGTAAGAGGACATTTTACCTGCTGGTAACGTTAAGTTGTTGGGTGGTGGTGAAGCGACTCGCACATTGAGCATAATAATACCTGCTTCTTCAGGATAATTAGCCATTGAATAAGCCCGAATAGTCTCATCTTCAACTTTAGACTCAATATTAAAGAAACCAAATCGTTCCCAATCACCACGGTACTCTGCAGGAATGTCGAAGTCTTTGTACTTAACATGGTGAGGAGGCGCTTCAATTTGAATATAACCACCAGCTCGGAAAGGAACACTTTCGTCATTAGGGATCTTTAACACAAGTTCTTTGATGAAAGTGGCTTTGTTGTCATTTGAGACAACTTCACAATCCCACTTTTTGATTCCAAAGATTTCTTCTTCTAATTCAATGTCCATATTTTCTTTGATAGACACCTGACAAGATAATCGACATCCATGCTTAGCCTCTTTTTTGCTAATATGATCAACCTCAGTTGGAAGAAGCTCTCCGCCACCAGCTTTAATATCGACACGGCATTGACCACAAGTGCCTCCACCGCCACAAGCTGAAGAAACAAAAATACCAGCGTTGGCTAAGGCGCCTAAAAGCTTGTCACCTGGCTGAGCTGTGATAGATGCCTCAGCCCCACCATTAATTGTAATGGTTATTTCGCCTTCTGGTACCAGTTTTGATTTTGCAAACATGATGATAAACACTAACGCTAGAACTATGGCGATAAACATGCCTACACCAAGATAAATTTCATTTGGATTCATTTAACTATTCCTCAAAGTGTCGTTTACAGTGCGATGCCGGTAAATGATTGGAAACCAAGTGCCATCAGCCCAGTAATCATAAATACTGAGCCCAAACCCCGTATACCTTCCGGCATGTCTGCATATTTAAGTTTTTCACGTACCGCGGCAAGTAAGGTGATTGCTATCGCCCAACCTAAACCACTACCTACACCGTAAACAATACTTTCAGTGAAGTTATATTCGCGTTGGATCGCGAATGCAACACCACCAAAAATCGCACAATTTACCGTGATAAGGGGTAAGAAAATCCCAAGTGCGTTATATAATACAGGAAAAAACTTATCCAACGTCATTTCCAATATTTGCACCAATGCAGCTATTACGCCTATAAAAGTTAAAAAGCTCAAAAAGCTTAAATCTGCTTCTGGGAAACCAGCCCAGCCAAGTGCTCCCGGGGCTAAGATATTCACAAATATCACCTGATTAACAGGCACCGAAATCCCTAAAACTACTATGACTGCTACGCCTAAGCCCATGGCAGTCTTAACTTTTTTGGATACCGCCAGAAAAGTACACATACCTAAGAATAAAGACAAAGCCATGTTCTCAATAAAAACAGACTTAACAAAAATACTAATATAATGTTCCATGAATTATCCCTTCGGCTCGACTTGTGCTGGACGTATAGTTCGGATTGCCCAGATCAGGCCTCCAATCAAAAAGAATGAGCTGAAAGGTAAAATCAATAAACCATTACCTTGATACCAGCCTCCATTTTGAACTAAAGGTAATATTTCAAAACCTAATAACGTACCAAAACCAAATAGTTCTTTGATTGTTCCAATGATGATTAATACCATGGAATAACCTATGCCGTTACCAAGACCATCGAGGAAGGACATAAAAGGTGGACTTTTCATAGCGTAGGCTTCTGCACGCCCCATAACGATACAGTTGGTAATAATTAAACCAACAAACACCGAAAGCTGCTTTGATATCTCGTATGAGTAAGCTTTCAATACTTGGTCAACCACAATTACCAAAGAGGCAATAATAGTCATCTGAATAATAATCCTTACACTTGAAGGTATATGGTTTCTAATGAGCGAGATAAACAAGTTAGAGAACGCTGTTACTGTGGTCAACGCCAACGACATAACCAATGCGGTTTCTAATTTTGTAGTGATTGCCAAGGCTGAGCAAACGCCCAGTACTTGCAATGCTATTGGGTTATTGTTCAGAATGGGTCCAAGCAATACCTTTTTCATTTCTTTAGTTTCAGCCATTGTGTGAATCCCTTACGATTTCCAAGTCTGATTTTTAAGATATGGCCCAAAGCCATTCTTACCCGCCCAATAAGTCAGTGTGTTTTCCACACCGTTACTGGTTAGTGTAGCGCCTGAAAGTGCGTCAACTGCGTACTGGTCGCTTGAGTTGTCACCTTTGTTAACTTCAATAGCTACCTCACCATCGTCAAACAACTTTTTACCGTTCCACTTGGCTTTCCAACTAGGGTTTTGTATTTCACCGCCTAAGCCTGGAGTTTCTTTGTGTTGATAATAAATCAGTTCGCGTACGGTATTTCCATCAGCATCAATCGCTAAGAGCCCATACATCAGATCCCATAGGCCGCTACCATGGACTGGCAGTACCAATCGAGTAACTTCACCTACAGCATTTTTTACTAAATAAATATTAGCAATGCTGGCCCGCTGTTTAAAACCGACGTTACTGCCCGTGACTTCAACTGAAAATTCAGGGTTTTTGGCCTCTTTGTACATGTCGTAGCCTTCTTTTGGCTCATCCACATATTCGCCTGTTTCAAGGTTAATAAAGCGTTCTTCAATGTACTTATTAAACGTTCCAGAGATATCACCTGCAGCCAAATCAATTAATCCTGCTGCTTCTACAATGTTGGATTGTTTATCTATTGCTGCATTAGTTTCTTGTAAGTCACGCAAGCCAACGGCCGCACTCGATACAATAATTGAGCAAACTAAACATACAGCAACAACTACTCCTACGGTTTTACCTAGCGTTTCTTTTTTAGCCGACACGTGCGATCCTCCGTTTTATATTGCTTTGGGCAACAAAATAATCAAATAAAGGTGCCCACAAGTTAGCGAATAATATTGCTAACATAATACCTTCAGGGAAAGCCGGATTCAAAACACGGATCATTACGGTCATACAGCCAATCAAAATACCGTAAGCCCATTTACCTTGATTAGTAAAGGCTGCCGACACAGGGTC
>CAZMDX010000247.1:0-7025 GCA_964564805.1 uncultured Pseudoalteromonas sp.
TAGTATGTTTAAAGCGTTTTCTTTACTCTGGTTGGTCGTTTTTTTGCCGATCATTTTCTTGATTTTTTCTTATGGCTACAGCCCCGTATGGTTGTTTAACAACTACACCGTTAAATCTAACGTCGTAAATCAGGGCTCTGGTACCTTTTATTTATTAGAACAAGAATTAAACGCCATACCAGAAACACAATGGCAGCAAAAAATAGCACTGTTAGCCCAAGAATTTGGTTATGAATTACAACTACTGCCTTTGCACGACGCAACTCAAGACGCAATACAGCAACAAGACTTACACGATGGCAACTATGTAGTAATGCAGGGTTTTTCTGGCAAGTTATTACGTCGGATTGGCAATAGTCAGTGGGTTATTTCTGCTGCACTTGGAATAAGTGAGAGTGAGCATTACACACGCACTACAAAGGGAGCCGTGTATTTGATGAGGAAAACATTTGACGGCAAACCTCACCAACAGTGGCCTGAATTATTGGGTGAATTGTCTCGGCATTTTGGTTATCAACTCACAATTTTACCCATAGGGGAATTAACGCTGACCGAAGACAAAATAACTAAATTAGAGAATAACGAACTAGTCTGGCAAAAGGTATCTGCTACCGAATTGTATTTTTACGGTATATTGCCTGATGGAAAATCAGCCCTTAGAGCCATTACTCCTCCCATCAATCAAGGCGGGGTATTCTTTGTGATTTTCGTGATTTTTATCCTCATTGTTTCCATATGTATGTTTATTTGGGTTTATCCCCTATGGCGTGACTTAAAGCGCCTTAGCATTACCGCCGATAATTTTGGTGATGGTTATCTAACACAAAGAGCTGAATTGGCAAAAACATCTGCCGTTGCCCGTTTAGGCCGTTCATTTAATCAGATGGCTGACAGGATAGAAAAATTAATCCAAGGGCAAAAAGAACTAACCAACGCCATTGCCCATGATCTGCGTACGCCTTTGTATCGATTACGCTTTGCCTTTGAGATGTTAAATGCTGACGAAGCTACCGAAAAAGAACAACAAAAATATAAGCGCAGTATTCATACCAGTGTCGATGATTTAGACCACCTAATCAACCAAACCTTAATGCTCTCCCGCTATAATAGAGTGATGGATATCAGCCATTTTTCAGAATGTGATCTGGCAAGTAATATTGCCAATGAAATTGACCACTATAGTTTAGAAAACAAAGAGCTAACAGTTAGTTTTGACCTCAGTTCTGAATTGAAAAATTGTCTTTTATTGGTCGATAATAGAGCCTTGTTGAGAGCGTTGAACAACCTATTATCGAATGCAGCACGTTATGCAAAAAAACAAGTAAAAGTTAATTTTGATATTGACAATACTTGGTATGTATTAAGCGTTGAAGACGATGGCCCTGGTATAAGCGAACAGGAGTGGCAGAGTGTATTTGAACCATTTGTTCAGTTAAAAAATACGCATCGCAACACGGCAAATGGTCATGGTTTAGGCTTGGCTATTGTACAACAAATAGCCATTTGGCATAAAGGTCATGCAAAGATCACCCATTCAGTATTAGGTGGCGTTAAATTTAATCTTCGTTGGCCACGGCCCTTAAAATAATCTTAAACTAACTAATTACCTGACTGACTAACATAAACAAACAGGTTGTCACATACTGTCACAATCCGTCCTAATACTGCTACAGACCTAAACCATAAATCCCATTAACCTATTTTCTCTGTCAATTTATGTAAGTAAGAGAAAACTACCTATTATGCTGTACTTAAAATCAAAATTGAGCGTTATATTAACGTTTGTGTTGTTGTCTGCTTGTGGTGGTAATAGCCTCACTCAAAAACCAGACGTTGATGCTGGCGTAGACCAAGTGATCTCGGCGCCAACTAATACTGTGTGGTTAACAGGCTCAGTTAAAATTAGAGCGCTTAACGCAAAAATAAGAACAGTTCGCTGGACACAAATATCTGGGCCAGAAGATGTCATCATTATTAATAACGAGCAAAGTACTGCCGCTTTTGACTTACCCGCTACGGCAGGTGTCTACCAATTCGAATTAACGGTAGTTGATAATTTTCGTAATGAAGATGATGACTCTGTTAGCATTACCATAACAGAGGCAGCTGTTGAGTCATCCAGTAATAAAGCTGACAAAACACCTATCATAGGCGTGCAAAGCTTTGTCTTTAATAACAGTAACATTGCCTCAACTTTATCCACAGCATTAAAAGATGCCCTTAGATTACCTTATGATACCAACCGCGAATTAATGGTTAAAATTTGGTATCCAGTTCAATCAAATCAAGATGAAGATGAAGATAACAGGCATGACTACGGTTTTCATACCATAGAACAGCCTATACCATCAGATCCTGCCGGCGCTGACTATCAACAAGCCTTAGCATTTTTTCAAACAACAGCAGTTAAAAGCCATTCATTTTATCAGGCTGCCCCAACTGACAACACGGCTTATCCGGTTGTTTTTTACTCACATGGTTATGGCGGAGTTATCGAAGAAAATCAGAGCTATTTTGAAGCATTGGTTAAACAAGGTTATGTTGTTGTGTCAATAGGCCATACCGGAGAAGCAAGGTATGTAACAGTTAGTAATGGTGTAGGTGTCGGCCCCAATTTGGCCATGGCTCAACATTTCAGCAGTGAACTGGCCGAACCAGATGTGACCAAAATTCTCACACCACAAGAAACCAATCAACTAGCAACCTTACCTTTAGGCAGTACTATCACCTCTGAACTATTGAGCAAACTACATTACTCTACCAATGAAGTTAAGGTCGGTCGCCAAGAGCATCGTGATCTTTGGGTTGAAGATACTCACTTTGTTCTAAACCAATTAAAACAGATCAACAGCGGCGAAATTGACAGTAACTTAAAAGGTATTTTTGATCTGAGTAAACTTGCTGCTAGTGGTCATTCTTTTGGTGGCGCTATCGCCAGTCGCTTTTGTAATCAAGAAATTAACTGTCTAGCCTCAATTAATATAGATGGGGCAACTGTCTTAGAACAACAAGTAAAGAGTCCAAATCTAATCTTTCGCAGTGAACCCAAAGCTTACATCGAAGATATTATTCGTAATGGCGGTGACGAATATAAGGATGATGAAGCAAAAGACAAGGTCATTAATTCGTTGAAACAAATTTTACACTTAAATAATCATGCTGAGATCCAGGCGGCTCAAAGTGACTTATATATTTTAAGCCTGAAGAGCACCAGCCATAGTGATTTTGTTATGGGTTGGTTCGATCTACATACGAGTGGTTTGGGAAAATCGGTACTTCACCCGATACTTGAACAAAGTTCCATTGAATTTTTAAATTATAATTTAAAATCAGCGCAATACCCCGACGCAAAACAGAAACTCTGTCATCAACTTATTGACGAAGACAATCTTATTATGGAATACGCCAAGGCTTGTTTCTAACAACATTAGCTAAAATAACTCACTGAATAAAAAGCGTCAGCACTTAATGATAAATCGTTAAATATTAAGTGTTAACGCTTTTGATAGATAAGATAAAGCCGTGAACTTGCACTTACTAATTAGATCCAAGGATCATAATTTCCCTCGTGAAAATGACTTAACCGTTAACGCCCTAGAAGGTAAACAGTTAACGAACGTTCGCTCATCAGGTACAGACGAAGCACAAAGCTTGGTTCCACCAATTGTGATGTCACTAGAGCAAGCACTTGAGTTCATCGATAATGATGAGTTGGTCGAAGTAACGCCTATCAGCACGCGTATTCGTAACAAGTTATTGACTGAGAATTTGCGTTAGCAGGCTGGACGTCCAGCTAAAGGTTAAGTCGGTCACGATTTAGCATTAGTACGATAGCTTTATCAAGAAACTAAAACCGGCGAAAGCCGATTTTTTTTATTGGCTGTACTGAAGATAACATTGAAATCAAAGGCATGCGCTGACACTCAACGCCATTCGCCCGATGTATGTATGGCTTTTTCAGATAGCTTTCGTACAGAACGACTCAGTTTTGCTATCATCAGCACGAATGAATCAAATTGTGGCGCTTTGCAACAATGCTCTTAAACACTTGTCTATTCATTTTAGAGGTGATGAAGATCAGTTCCTGGCATGCTACTACTTAGTCGATTATCTCTTGCACCATGTATATTCTGGCTAAGAGCTTTAGGTCAACTCACTATTCATTAATGTGGGTGCTGAAATAGTTACTAAACAGCCACATGTGCTCAAGATTCAACTTTGAATACAGTTTCGGCCTGCTTTTTTACCTTTATATAACGCGTTATCCGCTCGTTTAAAGAGTACTTCAAAGGTTTCATCTCGTTTAAATTCGGCAACCCCACCGGTCACTGTAATTTCTACAGAAACATTATTAGGAATTTCGTCTACGAGTTGATTGCTGATCACTAACCGTAATTTATTAGCAATATACTCAGCGCCAATAAGACCGGTATCTGGAAGCAAAACCAAAAACTCCTCGCCTCCCCATCTCATAAGTTTATCCTGTTCCCTTATAAAATTCTGAATAACCATTGCTCCAGAGACAAGGATTTTATCCCCCACATCATGACCAAAAGTATCATTAATACGTTTAAAATGATCGAAATCGAAAAGTATAATAGAACTCGGTTCATGGGAGCGCCGCAAACGTTCATAGGCTGAATTAAGATGTTGTTGGAGCCCTTCACGATTCAATACACCCGTCAGGCTATCAATGTTGACTAGGTTTTTAAGTTCTTTGTTGACCAATTTAAGCTGCGCTGTTCGCTCTTCAACTTTTATTTCTAATTGGGCACCCAAAGCTTCTAAATCTGCATTATGCTGCTGCAACTGCTTAGTCATACTTTCATTGTCAGTAATAATGTTATTAAAACGTTTATTGATAATGTAACTTTGACAAATAATAAGAGCCACAATACCCAAATTAAAAAAACGTCCAGTGTTAATAATGCCATTGGCATATAACATGTCGTTTATCGCGAAAACAATAACGAACATGCCGCCAAGTATCATCATATTTGCGCCAAGTTGTTTAGCTCGAGCGGCCAAAATCAAACCATTTAATATATAAATAAAAGTTAAAAGTGCAAAAATTTGGTAGCTGGCCAAAGACAGGCCAATATAACGTGTCGGACTAAAGAGCACGAACAACGAATATATGATTGAAACCCCGTATAGCACTTTCAACAGCTTGCTATTAAATGAATGCCTAAAACATAACTGCATAAAATATATCACCGCGGGTAAGGCAATATAAAAAGAAAGATAATTGAGCTTAACAACTAGTGCATGCTTAAACCCTAAAAACGCCAATACAAAATGCATATGCTCGGCTGTGAACTCGCGCAAAAATAAAATCAAACAGAAACAGGCAAAAGCTAAAGGTATTTTGTCACTCGGTCTCTGATAATACTGAATAAGATAAAATGCAACCGTCACCGCCAACACACCAATGATAAAAACACTCAATACGACTAAAGCCTGTCTCTCTGAGTAAATTGCATCGACTGTGCCGACCACAAAAGGTAACCAAATCCCCCCCCAAGCGGAGTGATAATTAGATACTTGCAAAGTGATAGTGAATGCATCACCACCTTGCGGCAAAGTAATAATACTGGAATTAAAACCAGGTTCAGCTTCATGAACTGATTCTGACACCACTCCCCCGCTGGCAACTAAACGGTTATCAATATATAGATTATAAGCTGTTTCAATGAACGGTATTTGCATAGCCAAATTTAAGTCTTGGGTGTCCAAATTAACTTTCAAATAATAGGTCCCATAACCCTCAATTTGTTTTTTTATATCTTGACTGTCAAATTTCCATCCACCAGACCCTTTAATGGTTGTCGCTTCTTTGAGTAAACCCTCAGCGTTTTGAGGATCCACCAGCTGACTGGGGAAAAAATACCACTGTCCATCAAGCCCAACCGTTTTTTGTTGCAAAAAGTCGTCGCTATGCAACAAAATCTGGCCATCTTCATCTTGCTTGAGTGTGGAGTGGAGGGGCACCGTAAAATGGAATACAAATGAGAAAAAAGCCAACATAGCAATACAAAATAACGCAGCAGGAAACCATCTATAGCTTGGATTGTTGGGACTAGATTTACTGAGAGTCATAAATAGATTATTTATCGATACTTACAAAGTACATAGAAACCTTAATTACTTTCAAACATTTAGTACATTATTTTAGCTCGAAACACAACATAAACATAGTATTTGATAAGCTTATATGCAGTATCTGTTAACAGAAAAACAGAACAGCTTTGATTAAAAGCTAATGGCACTCAAAATCATAATAGCCATTTCTTTTACTCGTCAGTATTGCTGTTAAATCCTGTGTTAAGCATTATATCTCCCAGTATAACTGGTCATTTTTTGTGTAAGCTCCCCAAATACTATCATCACTGGATGGACTGAATTTTACACTTTGACGATACATACTGTAAGTGTGAAATATATAACAACTTACATGGATAGCGATGATGATTTCTTGGGAGTTTTCGAAGGGTGTCTGGGTTAAATCTCATTTTTGTAGTTTTAACGTTCAAAAGTCTTGACCGCTTCGTACTTTTAAATTATATAATCCGCGCTTTGAAATTTCAGCAATCTTGCTACGTATGACTTTAATCAGTGATATTCTTAATTGACACCTACGTAGCCCTAACAGAGAAAAAACCAATGAGTTCATCAAACACCTCAATCGAAAATTTGAGGAATATAGCTATCATAGCTCACGTTGACCACGGCAAAACCACCCTAGTTGATAAATTATTACAACAGTCTGGCACTCTAGAAAGTCGCGGCGCAGCCGAGGAACGTGTGATGGACTCAAACGATATCGAAAAGGAACGTGGTATAACCATTCTTGCGAAAAACACCGCAATCAAATGGAACGAATATCGCATCAATATTGTAGACACGCCTGGTCACGCCGATTTCGGTGGTGAAGTAGAGCGTGTTATGTCTATGGCCGATTCAGTTTTATTATTGGTTGATGCGCAAGAAGGCCCCATGCCACAAACGCGTTTTGTGACGCAAAA
>CAZMDX010000248.1:0-16522 GCA_964564805.1 uncultured Pseudoalteromonas sp.
GAAATCCAAATAGTCACTAGAATAGAACGCCAAGTGATCATTCATGGTGCTTGTTTCCCGCTATGCGTGAAAATTCAAGTTATTGATAATGGTCCCGGTATACCCACCGAACTTAAAAATACTCTTTTTTACCCCATGGTTACCAGCAAAAAAGAAGGCAGTGGTTTGGGCTTATCTATATCTCAAACTCTTATCGGTCATCACCGCGGGAAAATTGAAGTGGACAGTTGGCCGGGCAGAACAGAATTTACTTTATATTTACCCATTGATAAAAAGGATCTCCAGAAATGAGTGCAGAACCCGTATGGATAGTCGATGATGACAGCTCGATTCGTTGGGTATTACAAAAAGCGTTAGAAGCAGCAAATATTCCTTGCTTCAGTTTTGAAAATCCTCAGGACTTATTACTGCAATTGGAAACAGAACAGCCCCCAGAGGTCATTGTGTCAGACATTCGTATGCCACAAATGGATGGAATGGTTTTATTGCGTGAAGTGCATAAACGTTTTGAGAATATTCCGGTAATTATTATGACCGCCCATTCTGATCTAGATAGCGCAGTGAATGCCTACCAAAGTGGTGCATTTGAATACCTACCTAAACCCTTCGACATAGATGAAGCAGTGAACCTGGTGCGACGTGCGTTGACCCATGCTCGCGAACAGTCTACTAAAAATCAGCCTCCTGAACTGGTAAAAGCGACAGAGATAATTGGTGAAGCGCCAGCTATGCAAGAGGTGTTTAGAGCAGTAGGGCGTTTGTCTCGTTCAAGTATTAGTGTGCTAATAAATGGCCAGTCAGGGACAGGTAAAGAGTTAGTAGCTCACGCACTTCATCGTCATAGCCCTCGTTCAGACAATACATTTATAGCTCTAAACATGGCAGCAATACCAACCGATTTGATTGAATCTGAATTATTTGGACATGAGAAAGGTGCATTCACTGGTGCCCAAGCCGCCAGGCAAGGGCGCTTCGAACAAGCTAATGGCGGGACCTTATTTTTAGACGAAATAGGCGATATGCCACTAGATGTGCAAACCAGATTATTGCGTGTCTTAGCTGATGGACAATTCTACCGTGTTGGAGGCCATAACCCCGTTACAGTGGATGTTAGAATTATTGCTGCTACACACCAAAATTTGGAACAACGTGTGTCTGAAGGTAAATTTAGAGAAGATTTGTATCACAGATTAAATGTCATACGTATTCATATCCCAACACTGAGTGAAAGACGTGAAGATATTCCCATTTTGGCAGCACACTTTTTACAAAAAGCGGCCGCAGAGCTAGCGGTTGAGGTGAAATCTCTTAGTAAAGAGACTAAAAAGATCCTTGCCAACTTACCTTGGCCAGGCAATGTACGTCAGCTTGAAAATATGTGCCGTTGGTTAACGGTGATGGCTAGCGGACAAGAAGTGCTGCCTCACGATCTTCCACCAGAGATAAATCAACAACCCACGGCCATAGAAAAGACCACGCAATCTGGTGATTGGCGTACGTTGTTGGCCAATTGGGCTGACGTTCAACTACAATCGGGTCAAAATAATATTTTGGACGAAGCCATCGCCAGTTTCGAGCGTATATTGTTAGAACGCGCCTTACACTATACCCACGGGCACAAGCAAGACGCAGCCAAGAGATTGGGGTGGGGCAGAAATACTTTGACTAGAAAGTTAAAAGAACTGGATATGTGAATTATCTGTGACAACCAGACTCATTATCTGGTTGTCATTCGAGTTGAAAACATTTTTTTATAAAAAGAAAGATAGAGAACAACATTCTAATTTTAAAAAAAGCCTCAGGTCATTTTTGCTGACAACAGAACAGCCTTTGCTGTAAAAGTACAAAAAACTACTTGGCTAAAGTGATGTGACATCTGGTGTTGCAAAAATTACAAAAAATATCAGTTGGGAAGTGTCTTAAAGTTTTGTACAGCTATTGATGAATAAATCATGTCAGAACTTACAACATTACTTTTATTAACCATTATGACTAAAAAATACAGTCAGTTCGGCTCTTAATTTGTCAATAACAAAGCCATTCCGCTATTAAAGGCTTGCATCCAATTCCTAGAAAACTGCCCTTTAGCAATTCGGTTAATTTCGATGACCGCTTTTTTTTTAGGCATCTGCAAATGTGCTTCGTAAGCACGTGCATGTGTTATGGCGTCAAAAGTGTCTAAGATAGCTAACAGTTTTGCACCTTCGCAAATATCATCTTCTTTTACTCCCAGCGGATAACCACTGCCATCGGTACGCTCGTGATGCTGCATGACAATTTTACGTGCTTCATTCCACTGATTAAGGTTTTCCAATAAGCGAGCGCTTTTGTAAACATGGGAGCGCATGAGGTTGAACTCGACTTCTTCCAGTTTTTCTTGTTTGTGCAAAACGGCAACGGGCATAAAAGCCATACCAAAATCGTGCATATAACAGGCAACAGCAAGTTGGACTTCGTTAATCGGTGAACCTGCGATTTTATTAATATAACCAGCAAGTTTGGCAATCCTATCGCCCCTACCTTCCCAATACATAGAGCGTTTTTCTATGGGTTTCATCAATTCACGAAAGAAAACCAGATCTTCACGTTCCCCAGCAGTGATTGTTTTTGGTATACCTGTTGTTGCTATGCTTGAAGGCCCATTAGATGTTGGTGTTTCGCTCGCATTGTCCTGTTCAGTGCCTAGGTCAAGGCTTGGATCCAATATTAATACAGCACTGGCTAACAATTGCTCATGATCAACACCATTTTCAGGTGAAATACGTTTGATCGCTTCAACAAGTCTTTCAAACATCTGCTTATCATATTCTGCTTGCCCAGTTTGAATACAGCTTTGTACAAACACTTTGACTTTATCCATGATCAATAATACCAAGTCACTCATATTACTGGTGTATTTAATTTGCCCCTTACGTAAGTAATCAAGAAGGTCTTCGGCATATTGCAGAAGTGGAATAAGTGGTGAAAAGTTGACTAAGCCTAGGTCACCTTTAATTGTATGGATTGAACGAAATAGAGCACGTTGTAGTTCGTTATCTTCAGGCTTTAACTCTAATTCAATTAAGGTTTGCTCAGTGGCTTCATAAAGCTCGTTAATTTCTTCCAACAGGTCGGTGAGAATATCTTCATCGAGATCTTCATGTGTAAACATTTGCATTGAATGAATAGCCTTAAGGATTAAAGTGATTATTGCTTTTCTTAGTATCGGCTAATTAAGAATTTAAATCATATATTTGTGAAGTTACGAAAAACATTAAAATACACACATTAGCAAATCAAACAGTATAAGTGTTTTAGGTGGTGGATTATATGCGTATACTCTGCATCCACTTAATTGATGAGGCTATGCATTGATAGCGCTGTTACGCATAATTGCGATATTCTTTTATTTTTTGTTGATCAACCTATTACTTATATTGATTTGTTTGGTACGACCTTTTCATCGTGACAACGTTCATGCTGCTGGTGCTTTATATAGTTCCGTTTCACGTTTACTAGGATTAAAAATCGAAATCCGGGTACCCGATAGTGTTAAACAAGGTGGTCCGTATGTTTACATTGCTAATCACCAAAATAGTTATGATTTACTGACTATTTGTGGCGCTACGCAAAAAAGTACAGTAACTGTAGGTAAAAAGAGCCTTAAGTGGATCCCTGTGGTTGGCCAGATATATTGGTTAACAGGTAATATCATGATTGACCGTAAAAACTCAGGTCGCGCCCATGATACCTTGCAAGGCACCGTGCAAAAAATTCAAAAAAGACGTCTGTCAGTATGGTTTTTCCCTGAGGGTACACGTAGTTATGGGCGCGGTTTGTTACCTTTTAAAACAGGTGCGTTTCGTATTGCTGAGGCCACCAATGAGCCCATAGTGATCATTACTGCGAGCCGGTTATACGATAAAGTAAAACTTAATAGATGGGATAATGGCACCTTATTGATAGAATTGTCAGAACCAGAGTTTATGGACAAAAACAAATCCATTAAACAAAATGCTGAATATTTTCATCAAAAAATGCAACAGCAGATTAAAAAAGTAGACGCAGAAGTAGACAATGAAATCGGGTAACCCGGTTAGCTCAAAGGAACATTTTATGAATTCAGAAGATACATCCGAACTGGCCGAATGGCATGAGTTTAATCAAGAAACAATTGAAGCATTAATTGAAGACGGTAGTGATGCTAGGAAAGCCCATATTATTGAGTATCATTTTGCTAGCGCTGACTTTGACGTGTTAGAAAAAGCAGCCGTTGACGCTTTTAAGGCCGGTTTTGAGGTCGGTGATGCCGAAGAGTTGGAATTGGAGGACGGTGAGGAAGTATTTTGTTTTGATGCAGTGGTCGAACGTATGTTGGAGCCTAGTTTAATAAACCAAGACACTGATAAGCTTTTTGCTATTGCCATTAAACACGATGTCGATTACGACGGCTGGGGCACTTATTTTATCGAAAAGTAGCGATTTCTTATACGGTCAAAAACAAACCTATGACACAAAAATGTCACAGGTTTGTCAAAAAAATCCAGTAAAACTATCATTTAAATGTCAAATTAAGTACATCTAACATTCACATCCCTCGTGCACATTGTCGTTAACAAAAAATCAATTAAGACGACAAATTAATGAGTGGCATCAAATTATCAAAATTGGCTTTATCAGTTTCTTTAGCATTGACCTCTTTTGCATCAATTACACCTGTATTCAGCGCTGAAGAAAGCATCGAATCTATTACTGTTGTGGGTAAGAGTGTGTCTTACGCGAACAATCAAACCTCTGACGAAATGCTCAAACAGCAAACATCCATGACCAGCGTATTAGCTGCTATTGATAACTTGCCAGGGGTGTTAATTAATGAAGGTGATACTTTTGGTTCTGATGATTGGTCTACTAGTATCTCTATTCGTGGATTTCAGGTCGATTTATCTCAACAACAAATTGGTATCACGGTAGACGGAATCGCTAACGGTAACTCTAATTATGGCGGCGGCGCTAAAGCTAACCGCTACATTGATACTGAAAACTTAGCAAGAGTCGACGTATCTCAGGGTACTGCAGACATCGCTTCTCGTTCACACGAAGCATTAGGTGGCACACTTGATTTTGTTACCTTGATGCCAGGTGTAGAAGAGCGTTTAGTGGTCAGCACCACATTTGCCGAGTTCGACGGTAGAAAATTCTTTTTACGTTACGAAACGGGTGAGATAGCTAAAAATACTTTTGCATGGTTTAGTCTGTCTAATCAAGAAAGTAGCGATTGGATGGATCAGACTGCAGAGAATGAACGTGATCATTTTGCAGCAAAAGTCATCAGTACGATTGGTAACGTCGACCTAACTGCTTATGCATCTTACGACGATACTCACGAAGACAACTACCAACGTGTTTACGGTTTGGCACAATTTGAGCAAAACTCGAGCTGGGATCAATTAACTTCAGAATGGACCGGTGTGCCTTACCAAGATCAAGCTTATCGTCGTGGTTGGTCAACGTTAAGAGAAAACTTTTTTACTTATTTAAAAGCAGATTTTACGGTTGGAGAGGTTGCGTTTAGCAGTAATGTCTATTATCACAACAACGAAGGTCGTGGTGACTGGGTGCCACCGTATTTGGTTGACGTTACTGATGATGGAGAAGGTAACGGTAATTCAGAAGTTGTATCTGGCAATACAGTTTATGGCGGTGATTCCTTAGGACAAATTTTCTTTGTTGACAGAAATGGGTCACAGCTTAGTCCTATTGAAGGTTGTGCGAGCTCTATTAGTTTTCCTTACGGCGGCGCAGGTGCTGAGTATGATCCAGGCTGTCATGAACAGGGCGCCATTCCAGTTGGTTCATATCGAACAACGAACTATGAAAAAACACGTGTTGGTATTAACGGTGACTTTATTTGGGATACCCGTATAGCAGATATGGACAATACGTTGCGTGGTGGTTTCTGGTACGAGGATTACACGCGTGACGAAAGTCGCAGTTGGCAAAAAATTATTGATTCGGCGACCAGTTACCGTTTTGACGAAACCCCTTACTGGATCCAGTACGATCGTGAATTCCCAGTAGAAACGATGATGTTTTACCTTGAAGACCAACTTGATGTAGGTTTTGCCAAAGTACACGTTGGTATTAAGCAGTTTTATGTTGATGTGTCGAAGAACGACCG
Organism: uncultured Pseudoalteromonas sp.; assembly: GCA_964564805.1. GTDB lineage: Bacteria > Pseudomonadota > Gammaproteobacteria > Enterobacterales > Alteromonadaceae > Paraglaciecola. The sequence goes on from CAZMDX010000248.1 coordinate 6,158, forward strand.
ATTTGTTTCAGCTAACGATCAACGTGTGTCTTCTGATTCAGACTTATTGTTTGCAGCGGGCTTTGTAGCGCCTTTACCGATTGACGGGGTTGAGTTGTTTGCCGGTTTTGCACAAAACTACGCTGCCATCAAGGATGCGGTGTTAGAGCGTGATGATTCGGATTTAAGTTTGGTTAAGCCAGAAACAGCTGACAACTTCGACTTGGGTCTGCGATATTCTACTCAAGACTTGAGTGCTAGCCTGACTTATTATGCTACTAAATTTGATGACAGGATAAATTTCGTTAGCAACGAAACTGTAACGGGGATCGACTTCTTAGAGTCCGCTGCTGGTGGGTATATCAATGACGGTGGCATAGAGTCAACGGGCATTGAAGCGTCTTTGAGTTACCAGCTTTCTGATAATTTTAGTGTTTACGGCTCTTACACTAACAATAATTCAGAATATACCGACGCTGAGTATTTAGGTAATGGCGTCATTGGTGCCGCGGAACAAATGGGCGTTGTCAGTATTGATTGGGTACGTGGTAACCATTCCGCTGGCTTGAGCACCAAATTCGTAGGCGAACGTTGGTTAAATCAAGAAAATACTGCAGCGGTAGATGCTTACACTGTCAGTGATATTTACTTCGGTACTTCCATTGACGACTTAGGCAACAGTGTTGAGTCAATCGAAATTAACTTCACCATCAATAACCTGTTCGATGAAAGTTACCTAGGTACTATTGCCACTAATGCCGCCTGGATAGGTGCACCTAGAACGGTTGCACTAAACCTAAAAGCCGCATTTTAAAAGCCGCGTTTTAAATAAAGTTTCCTGTGTGTCACTTTTGGGACGAGCTTATGCTCGTCCTTTTTTTGTTTCTACAAGTAGAGTGAGTTTTAAATGAAATCAATCCTATTTTTAGGCTTATGTTGCTTTGTTCTAACAAGTAAAGCGGCTGATAATTTATTGTTAGTGAGTATTGATGGATTGCGATGGCAAGAAGTGTTTCGTGGATATCAGGATGACGTTCTTGATTTAGAGACATTTACAGAACAAAAAGCAGGGTTAGTCAAACAATTTTCAGGAAAAAGCACTGAGAATAAACGCCAGAAACTGATGCCTTTTTTGTGGAATGTGCTGGCAAAAAAAGGGGTGTTAATAGGTAATCGTGATGTAGGCTCTCATATGCAAGTCACAAACGATTATTGGTTTTCGTATCCAGGTTATAACGAACTATTAACAGGTAAAGCTGACCCAAACATTGATTCAAATAAAGCTATCGCTAACCCTAATGTCACACTACTGGAGTGGTTAAATAAGCAATCCGATTATCAAGGAAAAGTCGCTGCTTTTGGTAGTTGGGATGTGTTTCCTGCGATTGTTAATCGGACACGTAGCAATGTGCCCATTAATGCTGGTTTTGAGTCTGCTGATTGGATAGGTATATCAGATAAAGTTAAGTGGTTAAATGAGTTACAAAAACACATTCCCAGTCCTTGGCATAACGTGCGATTAGATGCCTTTTCTGTGGGATTTGCTAAGGAATATATCTTGGCTCATCAACCCAAAGTAATATATGTGGCGTTAGGTGAGACGGATGACTTTGCCCATCAAGGCAATTATCCAGAATATTTGCGAGGCGCTAATCGATCCGATACATTTATTACTCAGTTATGGACATTGTTACAATCAATAGAACAGTACCAAGGCAATACCAATCTAATTATTACGGTGGATCATGGCCGCGGGAATTCTGCGCAGTCGTGGCAACACCATGCTAGTCCAAAGGCTGTTAAAGGCTATTTAAACGGATTAAAAGAATACAAAGATGGCATACCCGGAGCTGATCAAGTTTGGTTAGCCGGTATGGGCCCAGACGTGAAAAATCAAGAAGAATTAAATAAAATGCAACATAAACAAAATTTTGGCTTAGATCAGGTTGCTGCTACTGTTATTCAACTGCTTGATCTTGATCATCAGCAATTTGCCAAGGATGTTGGCCAACCCCTACCGATAGTCAAACACAGGTAATCATCATGAAATCTATCACTACCAGTCTTTTCTTTTTGTTGGTATCAATAAGTACAACAGTGTTTTCTAATCAAGCATCTAATGTGCCTGTTAAAATTTTGTTTGGTTCATGTTTACATCAAGATAAACCACAACCTATTTGGCAAGCGATGAACCAAGAACAAGCCGACTTATTTGTATTGTTGGGTGACAACGTTTATGGCGATACCGAAGATATGGCTGAGTTGAAAGCTAAATATGCCAAGCAGTGGTCAAAACCAGGAATGCAGATCATGATAGCTAATACACCGACTATTGGTATGTGGGATGATCATGACTTTGGTGAAAACGACGCAGGTACAGAATATCCACAAAAAGAAGCATCTCGGCAGATTATGCTCGATTATTTTAATGTGCCCAAAAAGAGTCCAAGGCGCACTAGAGTTGACGGCATTTATACCAGCCATGTATTAACTCAAGCCGATATAACCGTGCAGATCATATTACCCGACCTACGTTGGAATCGAAGCCCTCTTGAATCAGTGGGTAGGCTTAAATATATGCTCAGCAAAGTGCCTAATCATTTAGGTCCTTATATACCCAGCAAAGATCAATCCGCCACTATGCTGGGTGAAACCCAGTGGCAGTGGTTAGAGCAACAATTACAACAACCAGCAGATGTGCGTATTTTAGCAACGAGTCTACAATTTTTACCTGAGTTTTCTGGTTGGGAATCATGGGCAAACTTACCCCATGAAAGACGCCGATTTTTAGCCTTACTCGACCAATACCAAATAGACAACCTGGTGATTGTTAGTGGTGACACACACTGGAGCGAATTGAGCCAAATCACACGAAATAACAATAAGTCTTTGTGGGAAATGACGGCATCTGGCCTCACCGAAGAATGGAAGAACGTCAGCCCCAATAAACATAGAGTAGGGCAAAGCTATGCCAAGGCAAATTACGGTGTGATTGAGCTTTCAGGTAAACAACTAATCATGAGCATTAAAGACGTGTCTGGCATTACCGTTATGTCACAGGTAATCGAGTTATAAAATTTACCTGACAAATCCCTAAATACAAAGGTAAACTTAAAAGTTACTTAATTATTTAGTTTGGAAACGCTTATGAAAAAATTTTGTTTCGGCTGTATTTTAATGCTGTTAAATGTTTTCACTGCGCAGGCAAAAGACAACGTTACACAAATGACCGTTGTGGGTTCACAAGTAAAGCTTTTACAATCAGAAATTGTCAAACAAGAATACCAATTGCTGATTAAGACACCCGCCGGTTATGGGCAATCAAATAAAACCTACCCCGTTATTTATTTTCTCGACGCGCAGTGGGATTTTCCATTAATGGTCTCAACGTACGGGCAATCTTATTACGATGGTTTTATTCCAGAAGCGATTTTAGTCGGTATCCAATGGGGTGGCGAAAATCCTGACCCTAACATATTAAGAGCACGAGATTTCACTCCAAGTAATATGACGGCAGTACCTAATTCAGGTGGTGCAGACAACTTTTTACAATTTATTAAACAAGAGCTTATTCCTTTTATAGGTAGCGAATATCGTACCAAAAACAACAGAGTGTTAATGGGCAGCTCATACGGTGGTTTATTTACCCTGTATGTTTTGTTTAACGAACCTAATTTATTTGATGGTTACATTCCCACATCATCTGCATCCGCTTGGGATGACAACATTCTTTATACCTATTCTGAGGTTTTTGCCAAAAAAAAATTGACTAAACCAATCAGGCTTTATTCTGCAATAGGTGAGTTTGATGACTTAATGCCTGCATTTGATTATCTTGCTAATTTTTTTGACAAACAAAATTTCAATGGTTTGTCTTTCAAATTTGAACGCATAGCAGGATTGGGCCATGCCAGTTCAAAAAGCGCAGGTAGTACGTGGGGATTACATTACGTTTTCAAAAAACCTAAGTTAGTTTTGAGCAATCAACAGCTAGTCAAATTTGAAGGGCAGTACCAAAGCGATGAATCTAACGCTCTTGTCACTGTATTGTTTGAAAATGATCAACTACATATTCAGATTGCCGATAAAAAGCACTCACTGTTTGCCAGTTCACAAGTTGATTTTTATCAAGAAGGTGAGTTTATGAGAGCCCGCTTCTACTCAATCGTTAAACCACAAAAAATGATGCTTGAAAATTTTTTGGGTGTTGAGTACTTTTCCAAAGTTGACTAATAGCTGGGTGATGTTTTTTATAAAATACATTTTATAAAAAACCAGCGGGGGAAGTCACACACTGCCGTTTTTACTAGGTAGACTTAATGATGAATATTTGTACATTTTAGATGTATTGCTATTCCATTTGTTCCAGGTGCGTCAATGTCCCGATATGTTGTGTTAGAGCAAGGTTTATTAAGGTTTGATCATCTATTGATTGTGATAACTAATTCATTTATTTCACTGGAGGGATTTTTGTATTCAAGTGGTTTAAAAAAAGCCAAGAAACGAAATCTGATTGATCAGTATTAAGATATTTATTTTACTGGGGCATAAAAGGAGAAACAGGGTACACGGTATGCCAAGATAAAGAGGAATGTAATCACTTTGAAGGCGTTATTATGGATGTCTTGATTATTAAGTTGTGTCTTTTGATTATTGAGCGGTATCTAAAAGCAATGGCTGCGCTTTTTATCATTTATTAATGGTTCACAGCTGTTCTTTAAAATCATTAACCTTCACGCCTATCCAATCGGTGTCAAATATAATGCTGTCGACGAGTTTTTGTGCATCATCTAAGTTTGAATCTTTCATTTTTTTGTGAAGTTTAAAATATTGAGTATTTATCCCAGGGTCATTATCTACATATTGTGCATATAAACCATACCAAACAGCCGCTTTGAAATTATTTTTGTTTTTTAAGTAATATCGCACATAAAACTCAAATATCTCTGGACTGAGTTCATTTAAAAACTCAGTACGATTAAGCTGTAAATCAGCAATTTCTTTGGCCTCACCCATACTACGAGTCGAAGCCTCAGCCAACATGGCAAAATAAACATCTTTGTGCACGTTTTCTGTCATCTTCACACCATTAATCATGGATTCCCAATGATCATTATTACCTGTCTTCCTGTATAACCATAAATTGATCTCAGGTCTTACCCCTTTTGTTTCTTTGACTATTTTATTTTGATAGTCACCAATATTGGCTATAGAAAAAAATCGCGATACCTCATCAGATTTACGTTTTACACTTTTTGCTAAAACAGAATTTTCAAGGCATGTTTTGTAATCATCTAGCGTTTTAAGAGCAGCATAACCATTGTCTACGCTGTTGTTCGTTTTTTGGATAACAAGTGAGGTAATAGAGCTAGATCTTTGTATGCTGCACATAGCGCCCTTATGTGTCAGGTCACATATTTCTTTATTCTTTTTATCACTACATATCATAACGGTCGAGCCAATAGACTTCTCGCTCCCCTCCTTTGAACAAGAATTTAAAAACATAGATATAAAAATAATTAGAACTAGAACTAGAACACTATGCATTATGTTTTTACAAAATAATAATTATTGGATATTTAAATAATAAACGCTATCCATGATCTAAACAATGATAAATAAGCCGACAGATAGTTCATATTTTCAGTCTAAAATTAACACCATTACTTATTTAAAACATGCCTAGGGGTGGCATTAGTTCTATTTCGCTTAGTGTTATCATCGCCTGACTGATATCAACATATCTTTTTTGTCTGCGGTAATAGTAATAGTAATAGTAGTGGTAATGGCGATAGTAGAAAAGACGACTAATTTAATCGTGTCGCAACAATCTCTGGAGCTTGTGAACGTTAATCAAAATGTGACTTATTAACGAATTGTTTTGCTGATTTGAAAGATAATAGAGCAACCCAGATCTTGGGTTGCTTAAAAAAAATTAGTCGTTGTTATGCAAGCTAGAGTTTAAACCACCCCATTTAGTTGGATCAGCGACGACTGCTTCGACCTTTCCTGATTGGCTATTACGTCTAAATAATAGCCCGTTCATGCCTGATAACTGACGAGCAGCGACTACCTCGCCATCTGGCGTGGTGACTTTGGTACCTGCCGTGACATACAGTCCAGCTTCAACAATACAATCGTCGCCTAGAGAAATACCAACACCAGCGTTGGCACCTACCATGCTATTTTTGCCGATAGCATTTATGGTTTTACCGCCACCGGATAAAGTGCCCATAGTAGAGGCTCCACCACCTATGTCGGAGCCATCACCTACTACAACCCCTTGTGATATACGACCTTCAATCATTGAACTGCCCAGAGTACCGGCATTAAAGTTAACAAAACCTTCGTGCATTACTGTTGTACCAGATGCAAGGTGTGCACCCATGCGTACCCGATCAGCGTCGCCAATACGTACCCCTTCTGGAATAACGTAATCGACCATTCTTGGAAACTTATCAATAGAAGTCACCGCTAATTGGTGAGTTTCAGCGGTAATCAATTCTCTTAATTCTTCGACTTTGCTGGGTAGAACTGGCCCTGCAGATGTCCAAGCTACATTCGTTAATAAACCAAACACACCCTCAAGATTGATGTTGTTAGGTTGAACAGCACATTCTGATAATAAGTGAAGACGTAAATAAGCATCTTCGGCAGACTGTGGTGTTGCATCTGTATCAAGGCTGATTTCGACAAATTCGCCCTTAATTAAACCAACTTTACTAGCTAAGCAGTGACGCTCAATTTTTTTATTGCTGCGAGGAAACCATACATCAAGAGTTTTGCCACTTTCGACATCGATATATCGGTGTCCATTGCGTGTGATTGTCATTGTTGTGTCCTAAATAGGGATTATTAATATAAATCTATTATTGCGTGAATTAAGCGTTACTGCAGCCAGTATTTGTTTATAGGTTATGCCAAATCAAGGCTTAATGGTTTTGTTACAAAGATATATCTAGTTTTTTGTGCGGATTACCTAATTCTACTATCTGTTGGTTAACCGGGAAGTTGTGTAAATCAAATTCTACTCCCCTACTGTCTGGGTTAGCGCCAGCTTCGTCAAAATAGCAAAAAGTCATTATTTGGCTAAATGAATTGGTTTGCCACAAATAACAACGGTCAAACCCGCTATGCATTAAGGCATAATTTTCTTTGCCTTTGACCCACTTTGAACTTCTTGAAATATTACGCTTCTGAAGATACTCAAGGCCTAAAGGATGCAACTGGTTTTTGCCTTGCAGATTATTAATAAACTTGTCTAACGGTATGTCATCCTTGTTTTGTCCACTTAGATCATAAGCTTGTTTCATGGTTAAGGGTGGGCCAAATTTTTCGACGGCTGCACTGAATGTTTGTTCGCGTATTGGTGTTATGCCCATATAAGCGTCTTGCAAATAATAAGTACCTGTTACTTGTTGAATAAAACCGTTGTGTTTATCGAAGTACAGTTCTACTTTTTGCTCCAAGCGGGTATTTTCATACGGTTGATAAAAACTAAATTTAATTTTGTTACTTACAGTCCCTCCTCGGATATTCCCTAACCGACCACCTTTAACATCAAGGTCTATGGCTTGTTGCAATACGTTGTCACCGATTTTCACACCTTTGATTGATAACACAGTATCGGTTTTTAAATTAGTGTCATCTAAAGATAGAGAGTTTGACTTGTTAAAGCGTTCCAGACCGCGCAATGCTTCAAAAGGATGAGACTGCGTCTGTGACCAAGCCAAAGGTGATGCTAAGACCGTCATCACACTACTTATTAACACAAAACGTTTAACCACTTTTATTAACTCCTGATTGATCAAATATCACGGTTTTTGTTATACCGCTATGAATCACGTAACCATTAAGTCTACGCTATTAAGACTGATGAAGCAGTAAGACGTAAGTCCTTACATTTTTTATGTTTTTAGCAAGATTTATTTTGCTAATGTATAGTACGTATTATAAATTTATATGGAGTTGAGTTACTTGATCACTCACTTTTTTCATGGCGTGTATTTGTCAAAAATTCATGCCATTGCAAGTCTAGGACTGGCAAGTCTCATGCTTGTTACACTGCCAGCATATGCCAAATACACAGAAATTTTTACACCACACCAGATTGAACTTAGTTTTAACGTTAATCAACCGATATTAGTTGCTGACGTCTTACCGCAAGCTGGAAAAGAATTATTGGTAGTCGGTGTTGATGACAAACAACAGCGAATTCTTGCCATTTATTTCTTTGATGCACAAAATAATACCTTTATTGAGCAGGACAAGATCAATATTGCAGACAATGTTTTTGCCTATGATGTGGGCGTACCTCAGCAAGATGGTTTGCAGCGTCTGTACCTTTTAGACAAAGCAAAGGTGCATCGCTATATACCCGCCCACTTATCACATCAAGCAGCTTGGGTGAATGCAGAGTCAGTTTCATCAATGTATCTTGGCGATAAGGCAGATGCGTTTAGACAGATGGACTTTATTCAAGATATAAATAACGATAGTTTTGATGACATCATACTGCCGCACTTTGAACAACTTAATTTATGGATGTCCGATTGTTGTGGAGCGAGGCATCCACAAAGCTTACCAATTGCGGCACGCATTGAAATGAACCAAAGCGGTGTCAGTTACGACGATCAAGCACTCTATTTTCAAGATATGAACCTAGATAATAAAGCAGATTTAGTGACAGTAGAGCAAGGTCAACTAAATATTTTCACGCAAAACGAAAGCATGCAGTTCTCTCACATTCCCATAATAATAAAAATCAATCAATCCATTTATGCTGTCGACTGGTGGGACATGAAAGGTCCAGATGGACAAGAGATGGACCAAAGTGATATTCAACATCGGGTTGTAAGAGCAATTGATGATTTCAATGGTGATGGGATCCCAGATTTTGCTTTGCAGTTTACAAAAAGCTCTGGCGTATTGGATAAGACTATCGATTTTGAGTTCTTTTATGGAGCATTAAACAAAGGCAAGTTGAGCTATTCAGATCAAGCCAGTACTAACATCACGTCCGAAGACACCTTGTCTAACCTAACATTTTTAGACAGGGATATGGATGGTAAAAAAGAAGTGTCGGTTTTGTCTTTTGATATCGGTATCTCTCAAATAGTAGGCGCTTTGTTATCCGGAAGTATCGACCAAGATGTGTTAATTTTTTCTATGGATGAAAATAACCTTTTTGGCGAAAAACCCTTGGTTAGCCAAGAGGTAGAGATCACCTTTAGTCTGTCTTCAGGATCAAGGGGTCAGCCTTTAGTTAAAATGATTGATATTAATGGCGATGCAGTTAAAGATATTGTGTATTCGGATGGTGAGGACATGATCCGAGCGTTGCTAGCCACCCCTAACCAGAAGAAACCCTACGCTAATCGTTCACTGCGTCAGAAAATTTCTATACCTAAAAACCCTTTTGATGCCGCTTCTGAAGATCTCAATTCAGACGGGAAGTCAGATTTAGTATTACATCATGGCCCTGCAGATAGCGACAAACTTTTAAAGCGAGTACTTGTATTATTAGCTAATTAACATTTATTACCTTGCTAAGAGTATTCGTATTTACAAACCTTTATCTTCGTTATTTAAAAGACTGCGCTTAGCGCAGCTATTGAGTTACCCAATAACATCCATTTGAGACAATTATCGTTTGTGTTATCTGACGAGGTGAATCATTCAGTTAATATACAATCAAAATCTTACCATCTTCTTGTTGCATCCTGATTTGTTTGTTCTGTCAGAATCGATGGTGATATTGGTTGTGGTGTAATTCGTTCGCAGACACGATGTTACAAAGCCTTTCTAATTCCATTTTTACTATCACTTGTTGGTTTGACTCAAAATACTTGATGTACCTTTTGCCTGTTGATTAACGTTAGCACAAGCCTAATTTAGTTTCGTGAAACTAAAAACATAGCGATAGAAAGTTATCAATGTTGTGTGTTGAGCATTAATGGTTTTTATTTCGTGCTAAATTTTAAACTAACCTTTAACTTAAAAACCTCTGACATTATCGATAAGCGTCACCTTTTTACTTGTTTTGTCTGAGAAAATGTCTTTTTTCTAAATCATTTCAGTGTTGATACAAAATTTGTTAGTTACTTAGATATCATTGTGAGGAATAAAGTTGATATCATAGGAGTAGGTTATTGGAGAACACAGATCAGAACGATATGTGTAGTATTATTATGGAACCAACACTTAGTGTTGTTGGATTTAGGGTTTAATGAAGATACCAAAAAGATTACAACCACTTGTAGACGATGGTCTGATAGATGAAGTGCTTTATCAACTAATGAGTGGCAAAGAAGCTACCGTTTATGCGGTGCAGTGCGGTACTGAAGTACGTTGTGCTAAAGTGTATAAAGAGGCAATGAAACGCAG
>CAZMDX010000249.1:0-3488 GCA_964564805.1 uncultured Pseudoalteromonas sp.
CTTGGATCATTAAGAATTTAAATGGACGATTGGTACAAAAAAGGAAGCATAGTTTGTGTTGGTACTGGTATGACGATTGGTGCACACATTGCACCAATCGCTCGTAGCCATATTGAAAATGCTGATGTTGTGTTTTTTGCAGGTCACCCTTTGATGGAAATGTGGGTCAAAGAGATGAATTCAAATCTGCATTCTTTACAAGCCTTTTACGCTGAAGGCAAAGATAGACGTATCACTTACAAAGAAATGGTCAGTGCAATGATGATTGAAGTAAGAGCTGGAAAAAAGGTAGTAGGCGCGTTTTATGGTCACCCCGGTGTATTTGCATTACCGCCTCATGATGTAATAAAAATAGCTAAAAGAGAAGGGTTCAATGCGCAAATGGTTCCGGGTATCTCTGCAGAAGATTGTTTGTATGCTGATTTAGGTGTAGATCCCGGAAAAGTTGGCAGTCAACACTTCGAAGCGAGCCAGTTTATGTTTTATAAACGAAGAGTCGACCCCAGTGCCTATCTAATATTATGGCAGGTTGGTATAGCTGGTGATATATCTGCGGCAAAACTAAGTACTGGTAGAGCTCAGCGTCAAATATTAGTTGAATTACTTAATGAATATTATCCGAATGGGCATAAAGTAGCCTTATACGAATGTCCTAATGTTGCAATTCGAAAACCAAGAATTGAGTGGATAACGTTAGAAAATTTTGTTGAAGCAGAATTATCACTTATTACAACGATGCTGATACCACCCAGTCAAAAATTACAAAAAAACCAGACAATTGTAGACAAACTCATCTCACTCGACACATATATTGATTAGTTGTCAACGCATAACTTTTAGCATGATTTAGAAGGAATTATTTTGACCGCTATTAAATTACTTGAAAAGCTCGGCGCTGATACATTATTTGACCCAACGTTACTAAGTAAAGAGGATAAAGTGTCAATTGCAGACATTATGCGCGATGCTGAAATTTTTAATGCAATAGAAGTCATTACCTTACCAGATGAGGAAGAGACAGAAGAGGAAACTGAGAACGAGCCTGAAGAAGAAAAGCGAATGCCATTATAATGTCTGCAAACAAGGCTTCAATAAATTAATATTTTAAAAGCACTGCTTCTTATTTTAACCATAATCTTCTTTCGCGTCGCTTTTGCCGATGAAGCTGATTCTTTAAAGCTCTACAAAGCCGATGAGTTAAGAACTTCGAACCCCGAACAATCTCGCATTTTACTTAATAATATAGATGAAGCTCAACTTAGAAATAACGAAAAAGAGTTATATCAGTATTTAACAGCTTTAAACGTATTCATAAACGGAGATGTGCAAGAAGCTAACATTTTATTAAATCAGTTACTCAGAAACATCAAAGATATAAAAATTAAACTAAGAACACTTGGCACTTTATTAAGCGTTTATGCAGCTTCTAATGATTGGCTCAGCGCTTTACAGACAGTAAATATTATGAACGACCATCTCGATAAAGATCCATCTCTAGAAATTAATGATAATAAAAACAATATTTTAAATTTTTATAATAATATTGGTCAATATCAACTAGCGAAGAACATGGCAATTGATTTGTTAAGTAAAGACATTTCGCCTAGAAGGCGATGTATTACTTCAACTATGCTTCTCAATAGTAAAATTAACATATCAATCAATAGCTTAAGTATAATTGATTTTAAAAATGCAACAAGATTATGCACACAAGCACATGAACCCATCATCCAGCAAATGATTAATTGGCACTTTGCCGACTATTATTTGGCACTAAACAATCCTCAAAGAGCAATCGAAATACTAGAGTCCAATATATTTGACGTTGAAACAAACCAATACCAAGCTTTAATTGCAGGATTTTATGATTTGTTAGCACGAAGTCATTTAGCTTTAGAAAGTTACTCAGAGGCCGAAAGATATGCACAAAAACTATTTGACACTGAGGAGCAACACCAATACCAAACCGCTATCACCAATGCCAGCAGAGTCCTCGCTGAAGTGAATGAATATAAAAATAATTATGAGCAAGCTTTTTTCTATTATAAAAAATATTCAGAAGCGAATAAAATTGAGCTAGATCAAAAAAGTGCTAAATTGCTCAGTATCCAAAAGGTAAAACTAAATGTCATCGAGAAAAACACCCTGATAGCTCTCTTAGATAAAGAGAATTCTTTATTAAAAACCCAAGCATTACTCGATGATGAATCTGCGCATAACAGACGTTTAGTTTTGGCGTTATTAATGATGGCGTTAGTTATATTCATTCTTTGGGCTTACAAAAATAGAAAAACCTACCTTGAAATGCGTTACTTTGCTCAGACTGACGAATTAACTGGTATAGCTAACCGTCACTATTTCGCACAATTAGCTATTTCAGCTATTAAACTTTGCGAAAAAACAGATCAGCCTGTTAGCTTTGTAATATTTGATTTAGATTATTTTAAGAAAATAAATGATGCTCATGGGCATCTTATCGGTGATGAAGCCCTAAAAATGGCGGTGAATGCAGCAAAATCTGCTTGTCGAAAAAATGACACTGTCGGTCGTTTAGGTGGCGAAGAATTTGGTATATTATTGCCAGGTTGTGGTAATCATTTAGCCGCACACATAGCTGAAAAATGCCGGAGTGCTATTGAAAAAGTAGATTCCTTATCCTCTGGTCATCAATTTACATTAACCGCCAGTTTTGGTGTATCTGATTCATCTGTGTGTGGTTACGAATTTACCAAGTTATTTGCCGGGGCCGACAGAGCCCTATATCAAGCAAAAGATTTAGGGCGTAATAAAGTATTTAATTATCAGTCAAATTCTTATATTTTTGATGGAGGGTCTGTTGACCTAGTGAACTAGTGATGATGTCCACCAGCCCCGTGAGCATGACCATGTTCGATTTCTTCATCACTAGCAATACGGACATCTTCAACTCGTAACTCAAATTGTAATGTTTTACCAGCTAAAGGATGATTAGTATCGATAGTCACCATAAATTTACCCACTTTCAATACAGTCACTTCGCGTTGACCTTCCTCAGAATTAATAACAGCTGTCATTCCGGCTTTCCATTTAGGCTTTTTTTCTGAACTGTGCAAGTGTTTAACCGAAATTCGTTGTTCACTGTCTGGCTGGATCTCACCATAAGTTTCTTTGGCTTCCAGCTCCACTTCAAGTAAGTCACCCTTTGACATAGACTCCAAAGATTTTTCGATACCGGGCATCATATTGTTATAACCATGCAGATAGGCAACGGCTTCTTGAGCAAAGTTAGACTCGACTTCTTTACCATCTAAGTCTTTAATTCGATAATGAAACTGTACAACTGTGCCTTTTGAGATTTTCATAGTGTGATCTTATAAATAAAATAATAATGGCAAGATCCTAACAGAATAAAGTGTACCTGTTGAGTGTTTAAATATTAAACATTGAGTCTAAAATAGGTGGCCTAGTCATCATCAGCACCGGCCACTATATTGGCAATACTAAGTAAA
>CAZMDX010000250.1:0-14446 GCA_964564805.1 uncultured Pseudoalteromonas sp.
ATGCAGCCCGGTGACGAATTATATTTTAGTATCAGCGCATGGGATAACCGTTTTCCAGAAGCTCAACAAAGTCGCTCCGCGAGTAAAATAATACGTTGGTTGGAAGAGGAGCGACAAGGTGTATTAGGTGAGAGTTTGCTCATGAATTTTATGCCAGAGTATTTTAAAAGCCAGAGACAGATAATTATTGAAACAAAAGAGTTAATTGCTAACAAGGCTAACCTCACACTTGAAAAGTTTAATCGTATATCGCGTGACCTAGGTGCCTCCCAAAATTATCTTAAACAAAAATATGGACAATTCTTAGGTGATGAATTTGATAGTGGCACACTCCAATCAATGGAGGCAGGGCCTGATATAAGACCAGAAATACCACATGATGAGCATGAAGGACATGCCGACGAAACACCACAACAACAGGCTTCAGGGCATGAACATAACAGTGCAGAACATCAACCAAAAGTGAATGATAAATCTGGCTACAAGCGAATTATTCAGCAGTTTGGTCACGCTCATGGTGAAGCCGACAACGGCAATTTCATCAAAAAAGGGCTACCTAGTCCCAAATTATTGATGAAAAGAGCGATCGCCAATATGTGGCAAGCTGAATTGCATCTATTACTATCAGAGCCAGAACTTGCCCTACCCTTCGAAAATAAAGCCTTAGCCTTTCTTAACCGCGCTAAAAAAGCAGATCGTATTTACGTAAAACGTTTAGGCTTTGAACCACCCCCAGTATCTGAAAAACGAAGGTATCAAGGTGATTTGTCAGACATTCTGAGCTATCAACGTGATAAAAAAACATCTGAAAAAAATACTCCCACTCAATTGGCTATCTCTTTGCTGAATATAATTAACCAAAAAACGAAGCCTTTTTACGGCGATGCAATAACCACTGAGCAAAGAAATATATTGGAACAAGTTAAGGCCAATTTTTCTGCACAACTCACGGAAAATCCCAAGGACATTACTTTTATCGCTACTTTAGAAAAAATCCAGCGAGCGGGCTTTTTTAAACTTAATGATTGTAAGAATTGCATCAACGCGTTGCTAGAAAAGCTATGGCAAACAATACCCGCACCTGTTGCAGCTCCAGTGGCAAAACAATTACCTTATTCCAATCAAAACGATATGTTACAAAAGTATCAGCTTTTTTTGGAGCAGCAGCGGCTTTTGCAACAACAGCAACAATTATTACTGAAAAGAGAGACGCAACCGTGACCCTCTCCATAGGTTTATTTTCTTATTATCCCATTGCTGCAGCTATGTTGGTTTTGTTGCTGCTCATAGGTGTAGCTAGCAGTAGTTATTTTGCTAGCCAACGTTTAAAACATAAAAGAATAAGACTAGTCGCGGTGTTAATTGCCAATGCCGTTGCCACTTTGACGATGATTGGCTTAGCTTTTGATATACAGATCGCAAATAAACAAGCCCCAACCACTTATCTGGTGACTAAAGGAGCAACACGTCAGCAGCTATTACAAATCGATACACAGCAGCCTATATTTATTATGCGTGGGGCAATGGATGAGACAGCCAACGATAACCACATAGTAGATCAAGCCCTTATAGTTGATATTCCATCACAAGTGTTGTCTTACCAACCCAGTATCAGTAATCTGCATGTCGTAGGCGATGGATTAAGTTCTGCGCAGTGGCAAGACATGCAACGATTGATAGGCGATAAATTTAAAGACATTTTATTTACCTTTTCAAGATTTAAGCCACGTCTCGGACTCATCAACATGCAGTGGCCGAGAGAATTAACAATAGGACAATTTGTTCAAATAAAAGGACAACTGCAAGGCACGGATAAGCTTGATACTGCCAATAACATTTATCAATTAACATTACTCGATCCTGTTGGTCAAATCGTCGAGACCGTAAGACTTAAACCTTCAGAAAATTTCACCTTACGTTTTCCAGTAAAAAGTATTGGCCAGTGGGTCTATCAACTACAACTCAGTAAACCTGACGACATAAAGCTGATGGCAGACGAACCTATTGCGTTTTTAGTGACTAAACCTGCACCTTTAAGAATACTCATTAAGCAATCGGCCCCCTCTTTTGAAACAAAACAGTTAAAGAACTGGGCGGCCGAGTTTGGGAGTCAAATAAGTATGTTTACACAAATTAGTCAAAAGAAAGAAATCCGCCAAAATATTAATGTAGACACTGAGACATCAGAACAAATCACTAAACCATTTACTGAACCTTTTACTGAACCTTTTACTGAACAAGCATTAGTCAACTTTGATTGGCTGATGATAGACGGTCGTGCTTTACTGACATTAACAGCGCAGCAAACAGCAGCTTTACAAATAGCCGTTAAAAATGGCTTGGGTGTGTATATCATTACCGATAGCGAGCTGATCAGCGCTTGGCCAGTGCCATCGATTGACTGGCTTTGGGATATTAGCCTGCAACCTATAGACGTAGCCAATTATTCAGCTATCCCTTATTGGCCAAACAGCAAGATTGAACAAACTATTCCATTGGTTAAGGCTAGCATCACTTCCGCAAGTGGTTCATACATAGTGCAAGATAAAGAGGCACAAATATTAGTGTCTCTTAGTAAGATAGGCTTGGGGCACGTAGCAGTATCACTTATTAATGCCACTTATGGCTGGCAGACGTCAGGATTGACCGAGCAATATAGCCACTATTGGCAGAGTGTTATTTATGAGTTAGCCAAAACCAAACAGTTTCCCTATTGGCAAAACACAAAGCCCGACACACTGACGTTGGTCAATCAACAAGTACAAAAATGTTTACTGGGTGCGACAGATTTAGGTGTGACTACTTATGATCAACATCCCCATCCTTTAATGTTGACTCAGGGCTTAATTCAAACCGAGCGACAATGCCTTACAATGTGGCCAAAAGATGAAGGTTGGCATGAACTTAATTGGTCAAAAAGCACAACGTTAACAGATACACAGAATAGCCCATCATTCCCAGTAAATACTTGGTTTTATGCACATGCTGAACAAGATTGGCAAGAATGGCGGCAAGTAAAAAATCAATTGGTTAGCCAAAAAATAGCACAACAACAAATTATAAAAAAAGGAGATAAACGGTCAGTCACATCCCTTGATAAATACTGGGTTTGGGCGCTATTGGTGTTATCAATGAGCATGTTATGGCTGGAGCGAAAATTGTTTAAGGCTTGATTTATCGATGCTTAAGTCTTTAATTTAAAAATATTTTAAAATAACATTACAATTGAGGCTGCGCCTGTCATGACGATCACCAGCCAGCGGTAGTATTTTTCTGGAATTTGTTTAACTAGCCTGATACCACACCAAGCACCTAATGCAATAAAAGGTAAACAGATTATGTTAAGTAAAAAAGAGTTCACATCAATGCTTTGCCAGCTAAGGACATGGAATGGCACTTTGAACAGATTAATGACAAGAAAAAACCATGCAGCTGTGCCAATATATTCATTTTTGGGTAGACGCATACTGAGTAAGTACAAGGCCATGACAGAACCAGCTAAATTACCAATCATAGTTGTGACGCCACCCAACAGTCCCATCAATAATGCAAACCAAAGATAATCAGGAACTGACTCTTTGTTGCCTTTTTCCATCCATAACATAATCGCCAGACTTGCAAAAATGATAACACTCATTACACTTCTGAATCCGTGATCGTCGATTGTATTACCTAGCCAAGTGCCCACTAAAACCCCCACTGCTGCAGAAGGAAACAGTTTGAGCAAGTATCCCCAGTTTGCATGTCTGTGGTAATACTTAACAGCAAAAAAATCAGCCATAATCAACATAGGTAACATCAAGCCTGTAGAGTTTTTCCCGCCAAACATAATTGCTAGAAAAGGCACAGCAAACATTGAAATACCATGCACACCCGTTTTTGCCATACCAATAAAAAATGCGACTAAAAAAAGCAGCATCAAACTAGTGTAGCTTAGGGAATATCCAAACAACTCAATCATAATTAGGCAGATTTCTCCCAAAACACAGCTTTACCCATTTTGAATTTAACTCGTAACTCAGAAGGTAAACTGACAATAACATTCCTTATATATTGACTATATTTAAAGATTATCAATATGTTGCAACATATTGGCTAAGACTTAAACCTATGCAGTGATTAAGCACCAACACTTCACGAATACTAATGAATAATGCGTATGTGAACGTCGAAAGGTAACAAAATAACTGAGTAAACCTAGAAGTTTGTCATCTGAACAACAAATAAAACTAAAACGTCGGGTGATTTTACTCACTCTGTCGTAATGAAGGTTTAGGCATACTACAGGCTTTGATAATTCAAAGTTAATACTTGTATCTTCATTAAAAGTGACCACAATAATTACTGTGAAATAGGCGCAAATAACGCCTGTGTTATGGTTTGTAAGTCTTGCGCATTTAGCTCAATTTCTAGACCTCTGCGACCGCCACTCACAAAAATGGTGGTGTGCTGCTGAGCAGAATCATCAATAAAGGTATTTAAGCGTTTTTTCTGTCCAAGAGGACTAACGCCACCTAATACATAACCTGTGCTTCGCTGCACTTCAAACTTGTCTGCCATTTCGGCCTTCCTAGCGCCACAAGCCTTGGCTACACGTTTCATGCTCAACATAGAATTTACTGGTAATATCGCAACAACAAGCTGCGTAGTATCAAGCCTCACCACTAGAGTCTTAAAGACTCTTTCAGGGGCAACGGCCAATTTTTCAGCTGCTTCTAGCCCATAAGATATATGTCCACTAACATGCGCATAATGATGAACTATAAAATCCACTTTCGCTTTTCTGGCGCTAATAATCGCGGGGGTCATATTACCATGGCCAGACTATTATTTTTCGGCCACACAATTTTTTTGCACTCGGGCTTTAACTTGACGGATAAGATTCATATCTCCTCCAGCTTCGGCATCAACCAAATCTAATCGCGAATCTTGGCATCTCAATTTATTTGCCTGTTGACTCTGGTAGGCTTGAATTTTTTGCTTTTGAATTGAACCTTCAACTCCTGAGTATTGACCTAGGTCTTCAGGACGTTTTTCTTTCTCGTAAAGTGGTGATTGATGAGAGCTACAAGCAACAAGTATTAAGGTTAAAGCGCTGATAATAAGAATTTTATTCACTGTTTATTCCTTTTAAATTTACATTACAGCTATTGAAATCTAAAAACAGAATCCCTAATTTGAACGTTTTTTAGCTAAATCAGGTAACTCGCCTTCAAGACCCATTGCATGTTGAATAATTTTTTGTTTAGTTAATGATGAATAATTCGCCAAACTTAAGCCAGTATCCCTGATTAATTTCTTAATAGGTTGGTTTCCAGCAAATAAACGTTTGAAACCTTCCATTGCAGCTACCATTTTGACCGTTTCAGTTTTACGCCAACGCTCAAAAGGTCGTAAATTTTTGGCTAATCCAAAATCCTTGTTTTGCTCGACTAATTTTATAATCTGCTCAGCCAAAGCAGCGGCATCCGATATACCTAAGTTTGCTCCCTGACCAGCCAGAGGATGAATAGTATGCGCAGCATCTCCAATAATAGCCACTCTATTGCCCACCCACTGACGTGTGTAACGCATTTTAAGGGCATAACTTTGCCTGTCACTTATCAGTTCACAAATGCCTAGAGTGCAATCAAATGCAGCAGTCAAAGCTTTGTTAAATTCTTCATCAGATAATTTTAATAGTTCGGCAGCTTTTGATTCATCTTGTGACCAAACAATCGAGCAATGATGCGCATCCCATAAAGGTAAAAAGGCTAATGGTCCACTGGGTGTGAAAACTTGCCTCGCAGTGTGGTTATGTGGCAATTGTGTTTTCACCGTTGCGACAATTGCATTTTGATCGTAATCCCAAAAAGTTTGCGCAAAATTGGCTTGTTTTTTTACTACTGAATTAGCGCCATCAGCCCCTATAACTAATCTAGCCGTTAACTGGCTGTCATCATCTAAGGTAATAAAACATTCTTGTTGGCCGAATACCAATTGTTTAATTTTTTTAGGAACAAGCAACTCAATATGACTACTGTTTTGAGCTTGAGTCCATAAGCTATGCCTAATAGCTTGGTTTTCAACGATATGACCCAGCTGCTTTTTTTGAACTTGGCTAGCCGAGAATTCAATTTTTCCAAAACTGTCTTGGTCCCAAACCTGCATCTCTACATAACTACACAACCTATTTACGTCCAAATGTTGCCATGCACCTAGATTGTTTAAAATATTTTCGGACGCTAACGTTAATGCGCTCACTCGCAACTGAGGGGCGCCGCTTGGCATAGATTGACTAATATGGTTTTCAACAACGGCAACCGACAGCCCGCTATTTTTTAATGCAAGTGCTTGAGTCAAACCTACTGTGCCGCCACCTACTATAACAATGTCGTATACATGCATATCGTTAACACCTCTTTTTTAGCATCAGTGCTTCAATGTCGCTGATGGTTTTAGGCGCTGCCAAGGTCAAATTCTCATGACCGCTTTGGGTTATTAATAAGTTGTCTTCAATTCGAATACCTATACCCCGCCATTTGCTCTCAACTTTTGCATCAGGCGCAATGTAAATACCAGGCTCAACTGTAAGTACCATGCCTGGTCGAAGCGGACGAACTTGACCATCAATCTTATAATCACCTACATCGTGAACATCCAAACCAAGCCAATGACTTAGCCCATGCATATAAAATTTTCGATAGGTTTGTCGTTCAATGTTATCAGCAAGTTCGCCATTCAATATATTTAAATCGAGCAAACCTTGGGTGATCACCAGAACCGCAGCATCGCTAGCTTGCTTAATAATATTGTTAGGCTTAATCATTTCAAATGCAGCTGACTGGGCATCTAACACTAACTGGTAGAGTTGTTTTTGTTCTAGCGAGAACTGCCCAGAAATAGGGAAAGTACGTGTAATGTCGGATGCGTAACCTTGCCACTCACAACCTGCATCAATTAATACTAAATCACCGTCTTTTAATCCTTGATTATTTTCTGTGTAATGCAAAATGCAAGCATTATCACCCGACCCAACTATTGTGCCATAGGCTGGATATTTAGCGCCTTGCATAGCAAATTCATGATGTATTTCTGCTTCAAGATGGTATTCATTTTTACCAGGCTCAACAAATTGCATCGCTCGAATATGAGCCTGAGTTGCCACAGCTGCAGCCTGTCGCATCATATTTATTTCATTTGCAGATTTAATTAATCGCATTTCATTTAGAATTATTCGAACATCAATCAAGCTAGAAGGAGATTGTTTACTCTGTTTTGGGGCGTCACGTAATTCTTGCAATACCGAAAAAATCAAAGCATCAGCATCTATATTATGCCCTTGAGCAAAATATAGATGCTGATGGCCATCAATCAGATCTAACAACCTTTCATCTAGTTCATCTAAGGCAAAGGCCATATCTGTAGCGTATTGTTGCTTAGCTTGTTTTGGACCAGCTCTGCGCCCATGCCAAACCTCCATAGCTGGGTCTTTGTCTAAACAAAATAAAACACTCAAACTTTCTGCATATATTTGATGATTAGATAGGACTAACCAAGCTTCAGGTTCAGAAAAACCACATAAATATTGAAAATAACTGTCTTGCCGAAAAGGGTACTCGGTATCGCGGCTACGAGTAACTAGGTGAGAAGCTGGCACTAGACAAATGCTATTCGGTTGCATTTCTTGTAATAAATGCTTTTGGCGAGTTAAAAATTCTATATTATCAATAGGCAATGGAATGACTCACTTTACTCTCTTACATCAGGGAACATTAAACTTATCTATTAAAGAGCTTAATTCAGAATTTAGTTAAACGTCTAATGAACCGTTTTAGGTTCACTTTGTTGTTGTTCTGGTGACTTACCTAATTCATTAAAACATAACATTGCGGTAACGCGAACATATTCCATAACTTCAAACAGAGCCTGCTCTGACTCTTCGTTTTCATTCATTTCATCGTCCATTCGTGCTATTTCAGCAAAATCCTCTAACCCTTCTTTAACATCAGCAGAACAGCCGGTTAAATCATCCTGATGCAATCCAAACCCAAGCATAAACCCATGTACCCAATTCAACAGAGCCTGACCTCGTTCGTTAATAGGTGACGAGTCATCAGGTAAACACAATACTAGTGCAAAATCGCTTTCAACTAACTGTTGGCAAGTCACGTCAAAAAGACTTTTGAATGCTTCTTCTACTTCTTTAGAAAAAGACTCACTTTGATGAATAAAATCAGATAAAGGCTCTAACCAGTCTTGAGACTCAAGAGGCATTCCACCCCCTAACATACCACAAAACATACCCTGAATTTCAGCGGCTGTTGTTAAAATATTGTTACGTTCAAGTAACGGAGTTAAAGTATCAAAAAGGTTGGTTGATGTATTCAAAGTGCTCTCTCAATCGTTGGACCTAATAATCTTAACACTCCCTAGAAAGCAAATACATATTCATGAGCAGATAGCACTAGTATATCTGCTCATGAACATATTATAATAGACGGACTGGTTGCAACATTATGATTTTAGTATTGCTACGAGTGATTTCTATGCCTCCTGGGATGTTTGCCAGCTTAGTTATGTCCCTGGCCGATGCTTTTTACCTAGGGAGTTGATTCCACTACTATTGTGCAAGCTTGGCTCGTATCAAGAAGCCTAAGGTAGCGATGATACTTCCGCCCTGAACTTTCGGTTCACGGGCTTATACTGGGCAGCGGCATTTTGGGAGGCATCCAAAACTTAATAAAGGATTGAGATTGAAAACCCATATTAATCATGAAGAACAAATACAGGCTCACGGAAAAGATGTAATTGAAACCTTGTCTTCAATGGTAAAATGGAAATACGATGATTTTCATGAAGTGATGCTAGCCGAGTTTTCAGTAGATAAGCAAGATCAAGTTATGTTCACTTTACAACAATCTTTTCCCATGTGCTGGGATGTCAAAACCATCAAAAAAGCGCCAGACGAAGCTAAACATTACGCTGGTGCATTTTCTAAGCTGGTCAAAAAACAAAAACTGTTCAGCACCAGCATCGAACGCAATCCTAAAGTAATGGCAGTTTGGTGGCCATGGGGTCATGGTGCTACCATATCCATAAGACTCTTTTTAACCAATACTTCCCCCTACGTGGCCAAAACTGGGCTATTCCATAAACTAACACGCATTTTTGCCTAGATTAATTTGCTGTCAGAGTAAAAATCAATATAATCGTTTGCAGACCAAATGGTCAACTTTTTAATTAGAGATTATTATATGGTTTTTATCCTTCTAGAATAAATTCCACACATTAGAACTTTAAACAAGAGGCACAGCAGCGCATTATGGCCGTCATCAATTTTGGTTCCATTAACATCGACCATGTCTATCAGGTAGAGCATTTTGTTCAACCTGGAGAAACCATTGCATCAAGCCATTACCAATGTTTATTGGGGGGCAAAGGTGCTAATCAGTCAATCGCATTAGCCAGGGCAGGCTCTGAAGTAAGGCATGTCGGAAAAATTAACGAATCTGATGTTCCTTTTAAGCAAGCCATGATCCGCGATGGTATAGACTGTAAACATGTCACTTGCAGTGAGACGGCTTCTGGTCATGCTATTATACAAGTCACTCCTTCAGCTGAAAATGCGATAGTGTTGTTTGGTGGTGCGAATCATGAAATGACTCCTAAAGACATTATGCATGCATTAGATACCGTAAAATCTGTAGATTGGGTGTTAACCCAAAACGAGACTAACAACATAGATCAAGTACTTATTCAGGCTAAAAAGAAAGGTTTACGCGTAGCCTTCAATCCTGCTCCAATGACTGAAACTGTCAAACATCTACCCCATGAATGTATTGATTTACTGATCGTCAACGAAGTCGAAGCAGAAGAAATCTCTGGATACCAAGATTTAGATAAAATTGAAAACTACTTTCGTCAAGACTGGCCGCATGCTGAAGTACTAATTACTTTAGGTAAAGCTGGCGTACGTATGCTCAAAAAAGACAAAACCATCGACGTGCCCGCTTTTGAAGTAGAGGCAGTGGATACAACGGCAGCGGGTGATACATTTATTGGCTATTTTCTATCTGCTTACAGCAACCACACTGATACAAACACCGCTTTAAGACGCGCATGCGCAGCCTCCGCTCTGGCAGTTATGAAAATCGGTGCGGCACAATCTATACCGAACGAAGAAGACGTAAATCGTTTCCTAGCCAAACAATAACCTCAAGGTAGACAAAATGAGCCACAAAATTATATTAGATACTGATCCAGGTATTGATGATGCTATGGCAATTTTCTTTGCCTTCCAACACCCTGAAATTGACGTATTAGGTTTGACCACGGTATTTGGTAATGTGCCTGTTGATATGGCAGCCAAAAACGCGATCACCCTTTGTGCATTAGCGGATAAAGATATTCCAGTATGCAAAGGTGTTGGTATGCCTTGGGTCGGAAAAGAATCCGGTTATGCACATTTTGTGCATGGAGACGATGGCTTTGGTAATATCAATTTTCCTGCTGCTAAGGGTGAGCTAGACACACGCAGTTCAGCACAATTTATTGTTGATATGGCACGTAAATATCCTGGTGAAATCACTGTAGTTGCAATTGGTCCGTTAGGTAACCTAGCTTTAGCCCTTCGTCTTGAGCCTGAACTTCCAAAATTGCTAAAAGCAGTATCAATTATGGGTGGAGCAGCATTTGTGCCTGGTAACGTTACACCTGTAGCAGAAGCCAATATTTGGAACGATGCCTATGCCGCTGAAATAGTATTTGGTGCGTCATGGGAGCTAAACATGTTCGGCCTAGATGTCACTAATTCTTGCCCATTCACTCCAGACTTTTTGACTCAGCTTAGGCAAAACAATCCTAAATTAGGGGGGTTTGTGCATGATGCAGCTCAATTTTACGTGAGGTTTTACTCACAAAACAGAGAGCAAGATGTGTGTTTTTTCCATGATGCCATGCCACTTGCATATTTAGTCGACCCAAGTTTGTTCGAATTACAAAACGGCCATGCAAGAGTCTCTACCGACCCTCTAAATATCGGCCAAACATCTATTGCGCTACCTAGTTCTACTACCAGCCCTGATTGGCTAAATGCCCAGACTATTAATGTAGCAACCAAAGTCAACAAAGCACGCTTAACTCAATTGTATTTAGATACATACAATCGCTAATTCAGTTTAGAAAGCCTAAAATTATGCTATGGTTTCGTACATAGCGAGACCAATTAAATACCTAATGAAAATTGCACCTCCAACAAATGATGAAGCTGCACGTTTAAAATCATTATATGACTATGACATTTTAGACACTGAAGCAGAAAAAATATTTGACGACTTAACACAACTCGTTGCACAAATCTGCAACATGCCAATTAGCTTAATCAGCTTGGTTGATTCTGAGCGTCAGTGGTTTAAATCCAGAGTCGGGCTAGCCCCGCAACAAACCTCAAAAGATATTGCATTTTGCACACATGCCATTCACCAAAAAAAAGTGTTTGAAGTAGAGGATGCTTTGCATGATGAGCGTTTTTTCGATAATCCTTTAGTTACCTCCACACCTAATATTCGATTTTATGCAGGCACACCATTGATCAGCCCCGAAGGCCATGTCATTGGGACATTATGCGTTATTGATGATAAACCAAATAAACTAACGCAAGACCAACGCCAAGCACTTGAAGTTTTAGGTAGGTCAGTCATTTCTCAAATGGAATTGCGCAAAAACATAAAGATTTTAAAGCTCGCCAACGAGCATAAAACTGAATTTTTATCCAATATGAGTCATGAATTACGCACCCCACTTAATGCCATTATTGGCTTCAGTCATTTAATGTTAGAAAATACTCAAGATTACAAAATACCCCCAAAGTTTTCTGAGTATATTAACCATATTGACTATTCAGGCAGGCGATTGCTGAGCGTAGTAAATTCCGTGATAGATTTGAATAAAATCGAAGCAGGCATGATGCAAGTTCAGATCAAAACGATTTGTTTAAGAGAGTTTATAAAAAACTTAGAGGGAATGTTAGCGATCACTGCTAACCAAAAAAATGTCGAATTTTCAGTCCATGTCAGTAATGATTTGCCAAAATATTTGGCTGTAGATCAAGCCAAAATCAGTCAAATCATCACTAACTTAGCCCACAATGCGATAAAGTTTACTGATGGAGGCAAATGGGTCAAGGTTGAGATTTCACTCAACAATGAGCAACTGGTTATTACGGTTGCCGACCAAGGGGTGGGTATATCATCCAATGATCAAACAAAACTATTTGAGCAATTCCGGCAAGTTGGACAAGCTAAAAGTTCAGAAGGAAGTGGCTTAGGTTTATCAATTACACAAAGCTTAGTGACACTTTTAGGTGGCAAAATAAAGGTTCTGAGTACGGTAGGCTCAGGTAGTATTTTTAAAGTTTTATTACCACAACAAAAAGACACTGCAATTTTACAGCAAGATCTAACTCTTGTTCCTGAAAAAGCCAACTTTGACCCTAGTAGTAAAATTTTGCTCGTAGAAGATAATAAAATCAATCAAGCAGTTATGTTAGCAATATTCGAATCTCTAGGTATTTCAATTACCATCGCTGAATCAGGAGAGGAGGCTGTTGAGACTGCTAATAGTCAACATTTTGACCTAGTATTTATGGACATTCATTTGCCCGGTATCGATGGATTTCAGACATCTGAAAGAATCAAGTATAACTGTGCAAGTACTCCTATCATCGCTTTATCAGCCGATACATTTTGCCAAAATAGGTTTGGCGACCATGACAAAATTTGGGATGAATATTTGTGTAAACCTTTAGAAAAGGAAAAACTTATGCAAGCGCTCAACCGATTTATTCCGCTTTTACCCAACATGCCACACGCATAAATGAGTAGGTAAAAAAGGATGCAAAAACAAAAAGTACAAGAAGACTACCGCAAAGCGTGTCGAAAAAATTACCGTAAAAAACGTCAAGCATTGTCTTATCAACAACAATCAATCGCGGCACATGACCTACTATCCGTCTGTATTGCCTCAACAGCACTTTCTCAGGTCAAAACTGTTGCCTGTTATATTGCAAACGATGGTGAAATTGATCCTATAGCAATTATTAATTATTGCTGGCAACAAGGTAAGTGTGTGTTGTTACCTGTGTTACATCCTTTTAGCAAAGGTCATTTACTGTTTGTTGAATATCATCCTCACTCACCTACACGTAAAAACTGTTACGGTATTGAAGAACCAATAGTCACTCGCTCAAACCTATTCACATTACCTAACATTGAAATGATACTCACGCCCCTCGTTGCCTTTGACGCTATGGGTAATCGATTAGGTATGGGTGGCGGATATTATGATAAAACCTTAGCTCCGATCCGTCGGGATTTGCTACCAACAAAACTTATTGGATTGGCTCATACCTGTCAACAAACTGAGATGTTGCTCACTGATAGCTGGGATATTCCTTTGGATGGCATCGCAACACCAGAACAATTTTTTAGTGTCAGCTAAACTGTGGCTTGAGTTACACTATTATCCTATTAGCGTTTTAACGATTAGGGCCCGAATAACATGACACAAGATGATAAGAAAAAAGCTGCAGCCAAAGCTGCGTTAAATTATATAGAAGAAGGCGCAATTGTTGGTGTTGGAACAGGTTCAACCGTGAATTATTTTATCGATGCTTTAGCTGAACTAAAATATGACATACAAGGTGCAGTATCTAGCTCAGAAGCCTCAACTGAGCGCTTAAAAGCCATGGGTATTGAAGTGTTTGATCTTAATTCGATAGATAGATTTGATGTATATGTAGATGGTGCAGATGAAATAACTGAACACAAACATATGATAAAAGGAGGTGGTGCGGCACTTACTAGAGAGAAAATTGTTGCAGCTGTAGCTGATAAGTTCATTTGTATTATTGACGATACAAAACAAGTACCAGTATTAGGTACTTTTCCTCTACCCGTCGAAGTGATCCCCATGGCACGCTCTTATGTGGCAAGAGAAATTGTCAAACTAGGAGGCGACCCCGCCTATCGCCAAGGTGTAGTCACTGACAACGGCAATGTCGTTTTAGATGTATACAATATTAAAATTCTAAACCCCGTTGAGTTAGAAAGACAACTTAATGCAATTACCGGAGTTGTCACCAACGGTTTATTTGCTCACCGCGGTGCTGACGTCGTTTTAGTAGGTACCAACG
This sequence comes from uncultured Pseudoalteromonas sp., assembly GCA_964564805.1. Lineage (GTDB taxonomy): Bacteria > Pseudomonadota > Gammaproteobacteria > Enterobacterales > Alteromonadaceae > Paraglaciecola. Next base: position 14,174 of record CAZMDX010000250.1, read on the forward strand.
ATGGTGTTAAAATAATAAACTAATAGGCTTTCCCCACAGAAGGAAAAAAGCCACGTAAACGAGGGCCCACGCGCAAAGAATAATGATGGCCCTTGAATTCTTTACTTCTGCTGTTTAATATTTGCAATTAAATATCCCTTTTGGTAGATGCGAACATTCATCCCATGAAGCCTTTCCAATTCGTGAAATAAAGTATTTTTCAACTCTTCTACAACGTAGTATCTGTGTGTAAACAGATACTACGTTTCAATTATCGAGGAATAAAATCATGTC
>CAZMDX010000251.1:0-3767 GCA_964564805.1 uncultured Pseudoalteromonas sp.
GGCATGTTCAACATCACTTATCTGTGAGAGATGTAATGAAGTCTTTGACCATCCTATGGATGTAAATTTTTGTTTTAGCCCCGTGCAGAGTGCTAAAGAGGAAGTTGAAGACGAATTACCGGATGTTTATGAACCGGTTGAGGTCGATGACCAAGGAGAAATCAATTTATTTCAAACCCTTGAAGACGAATTAATTTTATCATTGCCGATTGTAGCACTTCATGCAGAGAAGGATTGCAAGCAAAAGCGCGATAAAATGAGTTTCGGAAAAATTGAACCGGCCGATGAGCGTCCAAACCCGTTCGCGGTTTTGAAAGAACTTAAGCGAGACTAGGAGTAAAGTAATGGCTGTACAGAAGAGTAAAAAGACTCGTTCAAGACGTGGTATGCGTCGTTCACACGATGCACTTGGTACTGCGACTTTGTCTGTAGATTCAACGTCAGGTGAGACACATATACGTCATCACATAACTGCTGATGGTTACTATAGAGGCAAAAAAGTTTTATCTCTTTAATATAAATTGATAGAATTTTGAGTCGTCTAACCTTAGCGTTAGATATCATGGGGGGCGATAACGGCCCCCATATTATTTTTTCTGCTGCATTGACAGCGCTTCAAAGAACACCTTATCTTCATTTAATACTTTGCGGACCTCTGGCATTAATGTCTCAGTGGCTAAGTACACAAGCTCCCCATATCCGAACTAGAGTGACCTTATCCGATTGCCCACAAAACGTAGCAATGGAGGACGCTCCTTCTCATGCTTTACGTCACAAAAAAAACTCCTCAATGCGTCGTATACTTGACTTAGTCAATAATAATCAAGCAGACGCTTGTGTTAGTGGCGGTAACACCGGCGCTTTACTTTGCATGGCATATCATGTTTTAAAGACACTGCCAGGTATAGACCGTCCTGCTCTTATCTCACTAGTCCCTACTACAAACAACGGTAAAGTGTATTTACTGGATTTAGGCGCAAATATTAATTGTGACTCAGAAGTGTTGTTTCAGTATGCAGTCATGGGTTCTGTATTAGCCGAACACATTGCCAATATCAAACACCCGAAAGTGGCACTGCTAAACATAGGAACAGAAGACATCAAAGGTAACGTCCAAGTTAAGCACACTGCTAAGTTATTAATGGATTCTCAAAACATCAATTATATTGGTTTTGTTGAAGGTAATGATATTTTTTCTCAAAAAGCAGATGTGATAGTGACGGATGGTTTTACAGGGAATATTGCTTTGAAATCATGGGAAGGTTTGGTGAACTTTGCTATCCAAGAAATTAAAACCGTATCACAACATAATTGGTTGTCAAAAATAGTGGCAAAAATTGCTACACCTTTGTTGCGTAACATTTATCTACGCATGAACCCCGACCAGTATAATGGCGCTAGTCTGATAGGATTGCGTCGAATTGTGGTGAAAAGCCATGGTAATGCCTCATCTGAGGCATTTTTGTGTGCTATCACAGAAGCAATACAACAGGTTGAGATGCAGGTCCCAGACAAGATAAAAAATAAGATTCAAGCTGTTTTAATGGAGCGTCGCTAACAAATGAATTCCAAAATAATTGGTACCGGAAGTTATTATCCCAGTGATATTAGAACCAATTTAGACTTATCATAGATGGTTGATACGTCTGACGAGTGGATCACGGATCGTACAGGCATCAAAGAAAGACGCATTATCGGGGTAGACGAAACAGCAGCCACAATGGGCTATGAAGCCAGTAAAAAAGCATTGGAAGCGGCTGGCATTGATGCTAAATCTTTGGACATGATTGTATGCGCTACCACGAGTAGTCGATATGCGTTGCCTAGTTCGGCTTGTGAAATTCAAAAAGCGTTAAATGTGGACGGAATACCCGCATTTGATGTGGCGGCTGCCTGTGCAGGTTATTGTTATGCACTGAGTGTTGCTGATCAATATATTAAAAGCGGTATGGTAAAACGAATATTGGTAGTCGGTACAGATTGCCTAAGTCGAATGATCAGTCCCCAAGACCGTACCATGGTGATCTTATTTGGTGATGCAGCAGGTGCCACTATTATTGAGGCAAGTGAAGAGCCGGGTATTTTATCAACGCATATACATGCAGCAGGATCTTATGGTGATTTATTAACTATAGGTCACCCACAACATGGTGATGAGCAATCTGTTCATGAAAACTGGGGAAGTATGAAAGGCAATGAAGTATTTAAAGTTGCTGTCACAAAATTAAGTGAGGTCGTTGAACAAACGTTAGCTGCCAATAACATGAAAAAGTCGGACTTAGATTGGTTAGTACCACATCAAGCTAATTTTCGTATTATTAAGGCGACTGCAAAAAAATTAGAGATGTCACTTGATCAGGTTGTCATGACACTTGAAAAATATGGTAATACTTCTGCTGCTACGGTGCCAACAGCCCTCGATACTGCTATTCGAGATGGCAGAATTAAACGTGGACAGAACTTACTTTTAGAAGCATTTGGCGGTGGTTTTGCTTGGGCATCTGCACTTGTACGTTATTAAAATTAATATGTAGAGAATCAATTATGAGTAAACAAGCATGGGTTTTTCCTGGTCAAGGTTCTCAAACCTTAGGTATGTTGAAAGAATTAGCTACCCAATACTGCATTATTCAACAGACTTTTGCACAAGCCAGCGATGCCTTGGGTTACGATCTGTGGGATGTAGTACAAAATGATGAGCAAAAACTTAACCAAACCCATATTACACAACCCGCATTATTGGCAGCAAGTTACGCAATCTATAAACTATTACTCGAAAAAGAACAAATCCCACCGTCATACTTTGCTGGGCACAGCTTAGGTGAATATTCTGCTTTGGTATGTGCTGGCGTCATAGATTTTGTTGATGCGGTTAAATTAGTTGAGGCCCGTGGTCAATTTATGCAACAAGCGGTACCTATTGGAACAGGTGCAATGTTCGCTATTATTGGTTTGGACGACAACAAGGTAGTTGCAAGTTGTTTGCAGGCAAAAGCCGAAACAAATGAGGTTGTGGCAGCGGTTAACTTCAATTCACCAGGGCAGGTTGTGATTGCTGGGAATAAAAACGCTGCTTTAGTAGCTGCTAACCTTTGCAAAGAACAGGGAGCTAAACGAGCATTGCCTTTAGCTGTTAGTGTGCCATCGCACTGTGCATTAATGAAACCAGCAGCAGATAAACTGGCAATTTCACTTAATAATATTCAGTTTAATACACCTGAAATACCTGTTATTAATAATGTAGATGTTGCTTATCCAACCGAACCAAATCTTATCAAGCAAGCTTTAGTTGAACAGCTGTATAGTCCAGTAAGATGGACAGAGACTGTAACTAAGTTAGCCGACCTAAAGGTTGAAGCTATGTTAGAAGTAGGACCCGGTAAAGTACTTAGCGGACTAACTAGGCGCATTGATAAACGCTTGAGTTGTGTCGCTATTAACACAGTTGAATCAATTAATTCATTGATTTAATTTACTTAATGATCATTTTCAGAGAGAAAGTATGGCTAACTTAAACGGTAGTATTGCCTTGGTAACAGGTGCAAGCAGGGGAATTGGCAGAGCGATAGCCGAGAGATTAGTTGCCGATGGTGCAACAGTAATAGGAACTGCAACCTCAGAAAAGGGCGCGCAAGCCATCAGTGATTTCCTCAATGGTAAAGGCGAGGGTAAAGTACTAGATGTCGCCATACCTGATTCGATGCAGGCTTTGCTAGCTGATATTACTGAAAAGCATGGTGGTGTGGATATACTCATAAATAATGCTG
>CAZMDX010000252.1:0-4389 GCA_964564805.1 uncultured Pseudoalteromonas sp.
CACAACCAGCCAGTCTAGCTGCATTCACGGCTTGTTCAATCTCAGTTAAACTGGCCATACCGGTGGAAATTATCAATGGCTTTTTCTTGCTGGCTGCTTTACGAATAAGAGGTAGATCAGTCAATTCAAACGAGGCGATTTTGAAACAAGGCACGTTCAAATCATCTAAAAAATCCACCGCCTGTTCATCAAATGGCGAACTAAATGCCAACATGCCTAAAGACTTGGCTTTATCAAACAAGGGTTGATGCCATTCATAAGGCGTAGCGGCTTTTTGATATAACGCGTAAAGCGACTCACCCTCCCATAAGCTGTCTTTTTCATGGATGACAAAGTGCTCATTATTCACGTCTAATGTCATACTATCAGCAGTAAAAGTTTGTAATTTTATGGCGTGTGCACCAGCTTTGGCGGCCACATCTACCATTTCCATGGCCACGTCTAATTTTTGATTGTGATTACCACTAAGCTCAGCAATAACTAAGGGCGGAAATTCCGCGCCTACACTTCGATTGCCTAGTTTTATTTCATTCATTTTGCTGTTCCTCAAAATGAATAAAAATAGACTCAATACTTTCAACCAAGTCTTCTGGCTTGTCACAGTTACACTCTAAAACATCAATATCAGTTTTGTTGACACCATGTTGCATACACGGGGAAACAGGCTCAGTCGCAAATTCTGGCATAAACAACGCAGGTTCGCTGACTCCAGTGATCAACAATGTTGGACACTCTACAGCTTGTGCATACCAGCGGAAACCACTAGGTTTGCACACCATTAGATCACTGGCTGATATCATTTTCAATAGTGAACCAATTTGCCCTTTGGTTTGCTCATCAGTCCAGACTACAAAACCATTTTGTTCTAATTTTTTCTTTAAATGTTCTGTATAAGGATAAAGGTATCCATCGTCGGATTGACCAAAACATAAACCAATCACTTTATTGACTTTACTTTTTTTAAGTAGACGTTTATCAGCACTGACCGCTATATTCAGTTCCAATTTGTCAACGATTAACCCACAACAATTACTTAAATAAAACTCTGGGTATCCACCTTCACCTTCAACATCGTATTGCCACCATCGACTATGCCACTTATGCATATTGATAAAAGAGCTAGCCATAAAAGCTTGCGAAGAATTGACATAATCAGCTTGCAAACTTTTATCTTGGACTTGACGCAACAACTGCTGTATCGACATATTCAAATAATTACCAATGAGTGGCTCACCCGCATCGGCTAAAAATCGTGCCAAAAAACATGGCATAAAAGTAGTATCTAAATTAACTATTTGAGCATAGTTTGCACCAATAATATCCTCAGCTAAACCCAGAAATGATTCCATAGCGAGAAAAAAATCATCTGGCCACTGTTGCTCAGCAATATAATGAACATGCACGCTTGGCTCAGCTAATTTAATTAATTCAGCACCCTCCCCAAACGTTAAAAAATGTATTTCCGCGTCTGGGTGGGTTTTCTGAAAGTTGCGTAATGCAGGAAGGCCAATCGCACATACATCGCCCGAACTTAACATTCTGATCACTAACAATTTTTCAGTTTTATTTTCTGTTTCTATTTCTGTATCTGTTTTTAGCAAATTATTCACTTTCTTGCCCCTGAACGTAAGCTTGATACATCAGTTCTGCTCGGAGCCAATCTTCAGGTGTATCAATATCTTGCACTAAATAACGAGGTAAAATAATCGGTATACTATGTTCACTGAACATAGATTTATTTTGTAAATGTGCCGATGTTCGCCCCCAATAAAATTGTCCTGCATCATGATAGGCCTCTTCCAGATCCTGAGAACGTTTGCCAATTGACTCAGGGTACATTGGCATAACTCCATCAGCAGAACGTTTTAGCGCTCGTTGTACTGGAAATGGAAAACTGCTGACCGAAAATGCAAAGTTTTTATCTTTTTGCTCAATCAGATTTTTAATACCTAGTTTTAAAAAGTCAGCAGTTAAAAATGGAGCGGTTGCATATATACAACAACAAAATGTTGGTTCAAAAAAGTGTTGTGTACAGTATTCGATAGCATGTTTAGTGACCGGTCCCGTTCCTACGTAGTCACCTGACAATGACTCAGGTCTAATAAAGGGCACATCTGCACCATAACTTATGGCTATATCGGCCAGTTCTTGGCTATCAGTAGAAACAATGACTTTACTAAATTCGGCACTCTCGAGTGCTGCTTCGATGGAATAAGCAATAAGAGGTTTACCCGCAAACAGTTTGCGGTTTTTCCCAGGTATACGTTTACTACCACCACGGGCAGGAATAACCGCAAGGTTCACCCTAATACCTCGTGAAATACATCTATCACTTTATTTTGTTGTTCATCCGTTAAACTAGGAAAAAGAGGTAGTGTCAGCGCGTTATTATAAAAATTTTCAGCTATCGGGAAATCCCCTTGTTTAAAGCCAAGTCGCTGATAATAAGGATGTAAATGAATGGGAATATAATGCACGTTAACCCCTACACCTTTTGCATGTAACTGTTCGAATACTGTTTTGCGGTCGTGTTGAGTTAATTCAACCATATATATATGCCATGCACTTTTTGAATCATCAAAGACCGGTAACTTTAATGGTAAATCAGATAGCATTTTTTGATAATTTAACGCCAGCTCTGTTCGTCTTAAAATGAATTTATCTAACTTGCTTAATTGAGATAAACCCAAAGCAGCGTGTAAGTCACTTAGTCGATAATTATAGCCAAGTTCTATTTGTTGATAATACCAAGGGCCATGACTTTCAGTCTCCATCTGCCTAACATCACGGGTCACACCGTGTTTGCCAAAAAGTTTTATCCGGTCATCGTAAGCCTTGCTGTTGGTAAGCACTGCCCCACCTTCAGCACTAGTAATTGATTTCACTGGATGAAAGCTTAGCACTGCCATATCACTATATTGGCAGCTTCCCACTTTCTGTTGTTGGTAACTGCCACCTAATGCATGTGCAGCATCTTCAATAAGAACGATTGCATATTGTTGAGTCAAAGCATGGATAACTTGCATATCACAGCTTAAACCAGAAAAGTGCACTACTATCAGAGCTTTAGGAAGCGAATTCGATTGTGCTGCTTGGGCAAGTTTATTCGTTAAAGCAACGATATCTATATTACGAGTCACCACATCAATATCAATAAAATCGATATTCGCACCGCAGTAAAGAGCACAATTTGCTGATGCAACAAACGAGTTGGGCACGGTCCAAACTATATCGCCTTGCACCACCCCTGCAGCCAAACAAGCCACATGTAAACCAGAGGTAGCACTATTGACAGCAGTCGCGTATTGGCAGTCTGTATACTCACACAAAGCTTGTTCAAACTTCGGAACTATTGCTCCTTGTGTCAAAAACTGGTTGCGTAAAACATCGACTACTGCATCAATGTCTTGTTCATCAACCAGGTGTTTACCGTAAGGGATCATGGTTTACAAGACCTAACAAGGCGTTTCTTTATCAAGTATTTTCAACTCCTCGACACTTAAGAAATGCGGATTAGTACCAGAATGATATTCAAATTTATCTGCTACAGGCGTCCCTATTTCACCTAGTTTGTTTTTCAAATAATTGACGGTTTTATCAAAAAACTTAAACGCTGGCGTAATCACGAAATGGTCTTCAAATTCAAGAGAGTGATGAGCCATTTCTTGTGGCACCATCACTTCATGGAGTTTTTCACCAGGGCGAATACCAACTATCTCATGATCTTTTATACCACTTATAGATTCGACTAAATCTAAAATACGAATAGAAGGGATCTTTGGTACAAATATTTCACCGCCCTGCATTCGTTGAAAATTTTGTATAACAAATTCAACCCCTTCATCTAAAGTGATCCAAAAACGTGTCATTTCCGCATGAGTCACTGGCAACTTGGTAACGCCTTCACTGAGAAGCTTATGGAAAAAAGGCACCACTGAGCCCCTAGACCCGACTACATTGCCATATCTGACAACTGCAAATCTGGGGCCTTTGGCTCCAGACATGTTATTAGCCGCAACAAACAATTTATCAGAAGCTAGTTTTGTTGCACCATACAAATTAACCGGATTGGCCGCTTTATCAGTAGACAGGGCAATAACGCGACTAACATCGGTATCGATAGCTGCATCAATCACGTTTTGTGCACCGTATATATTGGTTTTAATACATTCATTAGGATTATATTCTGCAGCAGGTACTTGCTTTAATGCAGCTGCATGTATCACATAATCTACATCACGCATCGCAGATTTCAGACGTTCTTTGTCACGAACATCACCAATAAAAAAACGCATACAAGACGCAGTAAACTGCTGCTGCATTTCAAACTGCTTCAGTTCATCGCGAGAATAAATAATAATTTTTTTAGGGGAATAGTTTTTTAATAAA
>CAZMDX010000253.1:0-1591 GCA_964564805.1 uncultured Pseudoalteromonas sp.
TGTTGAAGCGGCTATCTCATTTCGTGTACACACAAGCCTACCGCTTTGGTCGCTGGGAAGACCGACATTAAATCTATCGTATGATGAGCGCTCAGAAAGCCTTATTAATACTCTTGGCATGCAAGCGTGTGATTTAAATATCATTGAACGTAGAGATACAATCCTCGATGACTTAAAAAATCATATAACAACCATGCCCGATATTGTTGCGATCCCTCCATGTTGGGACACACTTCACGATATTCAAGTTGAGGGAGTTAATCGCTTCTTGACTAAGTTGAGGCCTGTAAAATGAAAATAATTGCTGAAGCTGCCATGAATCATTTTGGCTCAGTCCCTTTACTGTGGACAAATACTGAGGTTGCATTAAATGCAGGCGCTGATTACGTGAAGTTTCAACTTATACGGGACGAAACCTTATATGCTCCTGGTCATTATGAATATGGAACGTACGATATTGATGATGTTCGGTGGTTAAGGCATCATTCTCGTATTCCTCATGAACAATACAAAATTATTGCACAGCGAGCAGCCGCCAAAAGAGGCTACCGCTGTGTAACATCAACACCTTTTGATTTGTTGTCTTTAGAGGAACTAGTTGAAACCGATCCTCCATTCATTAAAATTGCCAGCGGGGATAACAATTATAATGCGCTTCTTGATGCGGCCGGTACGAGTGGTTATCCAGTCATTATTTCCACTGGCATGTCTACTATAGAACAAATCGACCGATCCGTAGACCGACTAATGAACCATACCTCTAATATTGTGCTTATGCATTGTGTTGCGGAATATCCTCATGATTTGTCTAAAGCAATGTTGGGTACAATCCCTTGGTTGCAAAATAGATATAACGTTCCTATTGGTTTCTCTGATCACTCTGATGGATATGGGGCCGCAGTATTAGCCGCTTCAATGGGCGTAGAGTGGATAGAGAAGCATTTTTCGTTGTCACCTGCTAATGGTGGTTTAGATGTTAAGCATTCCCTAAACGGGGACGAGCTTACTATGTTCTGTAAAATGGTAAAAGATACTCAAGCAGCAATGCAAAGTGTTCGTTCAGAGCCTACTGATGCAGAGATATATACAGCGAAAAGAGCGCGTAGAGGTTTATATTTCAAACATACTTTGCCCAAAGGACACACTATTACCGAATATGATATTGCTTACTTGCGGCCAGAGCGAGATTTTCCGCTGGAATCGCTTAGCGTAGTTGTTGGTAAAACATTGCTAAATGATGTTGATGCAGGTGGACCCATAAACAATACAGATATTAAATGAACATTTGTCCTTCGGTACTTATAGTTGCTGAAATAGGAAAAAATGTAGGGTGGGGGCATGTAGCACGCGCTCATCTTTTGAGAGAAATACTTTCACCTAACATGACGGTAACGTTAAAAGTGATTAATCGTGAGCCGTGGGATGATTCGTTGCTAGAGGACGAGTACGCTTTACGCAATATTGTAGATGCCGATATCGTTTTTCTGGATGGCTTATCTTTAGATAAAGAAGTTGAGAGGTATGTAAGATCGCCTAGAAAAATATCGCTGTCTTATATTTCAGATGTTAATAAATATGTAGATTACGTAGT
>CAZMDX010000254.1:0-4339 GCA_964564805.1 uncultured Pseudoalteromonas sp.
ACTTTATTCATGTCATAATTAAGCTCTTCTATTTTGCTTATTCACATGGTGTTTTATGGCGATTAATAACAATATTGTTTTTTTAGATGGTCAGTTTATACCTATGTCTGAAGCTAAAATATCGCCTATGGATCGTGGCTTTTTATTTGGTGATGGTATATATGAAGTAGTGCCTTCTTACGCGACTAAATTAGTGGGTTTTGGCTTACATATTGAACGTATGCAAAATGGTCTTAAAGCCATCGGTATTAAACTGAATATGGGTGTTGATGATTGGCGTAACATCGCACAAAATCTAATTGAAAAAAACGGTAAAGGTAACCTTGGGTTATATTTTCATGTTAGCCGCGGTACCGACGTGAAACGATTTCATGCTTATCCTGAACATATCCAACCAACAGTTTTTGCTTATGCGTTTGATATTCCAGCGGCTCCTATTGCTGATAAAAAAAGTGTCAAACAATATAAAGTTACGAGTACTGAGGACCTACGTTGGAAACGTTGTCAGATTAAATCTACTTCATTGTTAGGTAATGTGATGCATTTTCAACAAGGACAAGAAGCCGGCGTGCATGAAACCATTTTGTACAACCAGCGAAATGAGTTAACGGAGGCCAGTGCTTGTAACGTGTTCATTGTTAAAAATGAAGTAGTGATAACTCCCCCTCTAGATAATCAATTACTACCCGGTATTACGCGTAATATGTTGTTGGATATTTTACGGAAAGATGGCACTTTGCAAGTACAAGAAAGAACGATCAGTATGAGCGAAGTGCGAACTGCGGATGAGCTGTGGTTAACCAGCTCAAGTAAGGAAATTGCACCTGTAGTTGAACTAGACGCAAAGCCTGTTGGCAAAGGAAATGTCGGTAATATTTGGTTACTTGCTCAATCCCTTTATGCTGCGAATAAACATTATTATTAAATCAATTATCTTAACAATAGCTGGGATCTAAACAAGCCATATGTCTCGACCTGCCAAAATTATTATCGATTTAGCTGCTATTCAGGCTAACTGCCGTTTGGCACAGTCTATTGCACCTCATTCAAAAACCGTTGCAGTGATAAAGGCGGATGCCTATGGTCACGGGGCGGTAGAAGTGGCAAAAGCAGTTGAGTCACAAGTTGAAATGTTCACGGTATCTTGTCTTGAAGAAGCTTTGATTCTTCGACAAAATAATTTGAAAAAACCTATTCTGTTACTCGAAGGATGCTTCGATAAAACCGAATTGAAGATTGCTATGTACAATCAGTGTGAACTTGTCGTGCACAGTAGCGCACAGCTCTTACAGTTGCTTAGTGTTACACTTGAAATACCAGTAAAAGTTTGGTTGAAAATCGATACTGGTATGCACAGGCTGGGGATCTTACCGCAACAGGTTGAATCGATATATGCCGAGTTGGTGGCATCAGCTAACGTTAGAAGTATCGTTTTAATGACTCACTTTGCCCATGCTGACGATACTGATGGTGCACACACTGCAATGCAAATTAGTCGGTTTAAAAATTGTATTCAGCCGATCCTTACTAATACTAGTCAACAAGTAGAACTGAGTATGGGCAACTCCGCGGCCTTGTTATCTTGTGATCAAACCAGAGTGGACTGGAATCGCCCAGGGATCATGTTGTACGGTTTGAGTCCATTTATTGAATCCATGGATACAGCTAAGCAGCTTATCCCTGCCATGAATTTTGAGTCAAAAGTGATTGCATTGCGCGAAATTTCTATTGGTGAATCCGTTGGTTATGGCTGTACATGGACGGCACAGCGACCATCTATTATTGCGACTATTGCGGTAGGTTATGGTGATGGTTACCCTCGTACCGCAAAATCGGGAACACCAGTACTAATCAATCTGCAGAGAGCACCATTGGCGGGCAGGGTGTCTATGGACTTAATTTCTGTAGATGTCACTGATCTTGCCAATGTTAAAATTGGCGATAAAGCTGTGTTGTGGGGTAAGGAATTATCAGCTAACGAGGTGGCAAATTGGGCCGGTACTATTGGTTATGAGCTTGTAACACGTATGCCTAGACGTGTTACTAGGCATTTTACTAGTTAAAATAAGTTAAGGTTAGTTAAGATTTGTTAAGGTTAGTTATAGTTGGGTTAAATTTAGCCCAAAGTTAAATTTCAGCAACTAAAACGGCTCTAAGTGGAGCAGGGTAACCCTCAATCGTTTTACTGTGGTCGTTTGGGTCTAGAAAGTCTAGCAATGATTGGCTATCCATCCACATTGTTGCTCTTTGTTCTTCCAGTGTTGTAATCCCTACATCCACCACTCGAACATTTTTAAAACCCACTTTTTGCATCCATATAATTAACGCTGCGGTGCTGGGTAAATACCACACATTACGCATTTGTGCATAACGTTCACCAGGCATAAAGACAGTTTGATCGTCACCTTCTACCACTAAGGTTTCAAGCACTAATTCTCCACCTTTACGTAATTGATTTTTTAACTGGTATAAAAAGTCTATTGGGCTGCGTCTGTGGTACAGCACACCCATAGAAAATACGGTATCAAACGCTTTTAATTCAGGTAATTGCTCCACGCCTACTGGTAACAAATGGATCCGTGGATCAGGGTTAAAATGTTTAATCGCTTGAAATTGCATTAAAAAGAGTTGAGAAGGGTCTGCTCCTACAACCATCTTGGCGTGTTCGCCTAACATACGCCACATATGATAACCACTGCCACAACCCACATCCAGAACATATCGGTCTTTAAGGGGATGAATATGAGGTTGCACTCTGTCCCATTTCCAGTCAGATCGCCACTCGGTATCGATATGAATACCATGTAAATAAAATGGCCCCTTTCGCCAAGGTATAAACTGTTTGAGTAACCCGGTTATTTGTTTCTGGGTATATTCATTGATATCCGTTGTGTTTCCAAATTCCACTGTGTCTTTCAAGTTTATGGAGCAGGGTAATGTTTCAGGTAGCTTGTTAAGCAATTTTACCCATTTAGAAAAATCTCCGTGTAATTGTTCTTTTTGCCAAGTAGCAATTTGTGCGGGTAGCACTTCTAGCCAATGACTCAAAGGTGAATCAGCGATGTGTTTATAAAAATCATTAAACCAATTAACAGCCAAGTGGCCTCCAGAATTTAAAGCAATTTCTAGCCACGAGTTTCTAGCTACGAGGTAAAAATAAAAAATCAATAAACGGTATTATTTATAATAAGTAATACCGTTTTAAATTGACAATAAACTGAATGTAAAAAAATTATGTCGCTCGGATCGCGCGTCAACCAACTTCGTTGCTTTTAGCTTTTTATTGCAACCATTGACGCAAAATTAAAACAAGTAAACCAACGCACAACATCAGTAAAACCCACTTGTTTTAATCTGTCTTTGTGTTGCTCAAACGTTTCAGTGCGCATTACATCTTCAAGTGCTGAGCGTTTTTGACTTATTTCTAATTCGCTATACCCATTTCTGCGCTTAAATTCATGGTGAAGTTCTATCACTAAATTATTACCCTGTTCGGTATCATGAGTAAGCTTTTCGGATAACAATAAGACTCCGCCTGAATTTAGGCCAGCATATATTTTATGCAAAATATCAATACGTTGTTCAGGTGGGATAAATTGCAAAGTGAAATTCATCACGACACAAGATGCATTTTTAATGTCAATATTTTGTATATCATCACAAATAACACTTATCGGTGTCGCTGCTTTAAATGCTTTTACATGCAACTCACAGCGCTGCGCCATAGCAGATGAATTATCAATAGCTAAGATTTGACAGTTATCGGTCTGGATATATTTGCTGGCGGCTAAGCTCACTGCGCCTAATGAACAACCTAGATCGTATATATTACTTCGTGGCTGAGCATATTTAGCGCAAATTTGACCAATGGTGTCAACTATTGTGCTGTAGCCGGGCACAGATCGCTGGATCATGTCAGGAAAGACTTCCGCTACCGACTGATCAAATCGAAATTCGCCCACCTGTTGCGGCTGAGAATAAATGGTGTCTTTAACATCTTGCATGCTGGCAAATTGACCTCAATATAAAATATATGCCGATTCTACCTGCGCAATCTAATCCAAGCAATTTCTCAACTCAAAACAAGAATATTATGTCGTTTAAAGGGATCCTGCTAAATATTAACTAAGCCAGTAATAGTGTGCATTTTAAGCATGCGGCACAGCTAAATATTATTATCATTGGAAATGATGTTTTTTGTTTAAGAAAAATATTGGTGACTAATGATGTTGTAAATATCGAAGTATTAAACAATAAAGGGCATGACAGAAATTTTAGATTTCATTGTTATTTCCAATTTAATTGATAAGTTTATGGTGTGTCCAAAATAAGATCAAAG
>CAZMDX010000255.1:0-21443 GCA_964564805.1 uncultured Pseudoalteromonas sp.
GAGGGCGCTGCTGCTCTGCCCATTTCGCCAGTTTCTAAATATACATCGGCTTCTACCGTTGGATTGCCACGTGAATCCATTATTTCACGAGCAATTATTTTGCTGATTTTTGACATGTCTAGCCCTTTTATTTAATTATGATTTTTAAAATATTCGCCTGCCGCTTTTACAAACCCTGTAAAAAGAGGGTGTCCGTCGCGAGGTGTTGAATTAAATTCTGGGTGAAACTGACCAGCTACAAACCAAGGATGCTCGGCAATCTCGATAACTTCTACCAAGCGTTTGTCAGCAGATAGTCCTGTCACTTTTAACCCTGCAGATTCAACTTTGTCACGCAGGTTATTATTCACTTCGTATCTGTGTCTGTGACGTTCGTATATTTCACTTGCACCGTACATATCATGTACTTTACTTCCCGGAAGTAAGTGACATAACTGACTCCCTAAACGCATGGTGCCTCCTAAGTCAGAACTTTCGCTGCGAGACTCTGTTGTACCGCCTGAGTCAAGCCATTCGGTAATAAGGCCTACAACTGGAAAAGGTGAAGTAGAGTCAAACTCTGTACTATTGGCATTTTCCATACCTGCTACATTTCTTGCAAACTCAATTAAAGCGACTTGCATACCTAAACAAATACCTAAATATGGGATCAGGTTTTCACGGGCATATTTGGCTGCAATAATTTTACCTTCAATTCCACGCTCACCAAAACCACCTGGTACTAAAATAGCATCCAAGCCTTGTAAGATTTGTTCGCCTTTGCTCTCTATATCTTGTGAATCAATGTATCTGATTTTCACAGTTAAACGATTTTTTAAGCCTGCATGTTTTAAGGCCTCATTGACGGACTTGTATGCATCCGGTAATTCAACATATTTACCCACCATGCCTATAGTGACTTCACCAGATGGATTAGATTCTGCATAAAGCACTTGTTCCCATTCAGTCAGGTCTGCCTCAGGGCATTCCAAACCAAAACGTTCAACAACTAACTGGTCCATTCCTTGCGCTTTGAGCATCGCTGGTATCTTGTAGATACTGTCCGCGTCCCTTAAGGAAATCACCGCTTTATCTATTACATTTGTAAACAAGGCTATTTTTTGACGTTCATTAGACGGTAAAGGGACCTCAGAACGGCATACTAAAATATCAGGTTGTACACCCACTGAGCGTAATTCTTTCACGGAATGTTGAGTGGGCTTAGTCTTTACTTCAGCCGATGCGGCCAGATAAGGCACTAAAGTGAGGTGCATAAACATGGCACGATTACGACCTACTTCAACACCTAGTTGACGTATTGCTTCAATAAAAGGCTGTGATTCTATGTCACCTACCGTACCACCAATTTCTACAATGGCCACATCGACGCCTTGAGAGCCCGCAATAATCCGGCGCTTAATTTCGTTAGTGATATGTGGGATGACCTGTATGGTGGCCCCTAAATAATCACCACGACGTTCTCGCTTGAGAACTTCTTCGTATACACGGCCGGTAGTGAAGTTATTATGTTTGGTCATGCGGGTACGAATAAAACGTTCGTAGTGACCTAAGTCTAAATCTGTTTCGGCACCATCATCGGTGACAAACACTTCACCATGCTGAATTGGGCTCATAGTGCCCGGGTCAACATTGATATAAGGGTCAAGCTTAAGCATGGTGACGTTTAAGCCCCGAGCTTCTAGAATTGCGGCAAGCGAGGCAGCAGCAATACCTTTTCCAAGTGATGAAACAACACCACCTGTGACGAAAATATAATTAGTCATGAGAACCCTAATAGAGGCGTTTGAAATGAATAGGCTTTGTAAAGTTTGGTTTGAATTTTCTAGCTAAAAAGCCAAGAAAAAAACCACTACTAGACGGGATAACATTATACTAAAAAATGCCATCTCAAACAAAGTTTAATCTATAATAAAATATAAATAAGGTACTTCAAATTTATAAGTACCTTATTTTGTGTGTCAATTACCCTATAAAACTATAAATTGCTCCACCCAATCCCACTACTATCAGAGCAATATTAGCAAAAAAACCCATCACGAAACCTACAGTTCTGCTGCGTGGGTCTGTGACATAAGTCATGTAATAAATGGGTCGACCGATAAGAAATAGAACACCCATTGAAGCCGCTATTAAAGGGCTCACAAAATATGAACATATCCACAGGGAAGGTAAAAACACGATTAATTGTTCAAGTGTATTTTGTTGAACTCGGTACAGCCTCTCCCATATAGGGTTACCTGAGACAGCGGGTGCTAGCACGTTATATTTTTCTCTACTAAAGCCCACTTTAAAAGCAAAGAATAAATATTCTAATAAAGCGACCAGTGTCACAATTGCTGGTAATTCCATGATGTATCCTTGGTTAAATAATATGTTGTTAGATTAGTCTTGTGCAGCCAACGTTTTCAATCGATATAGATATTCTAGCGCCTGTTTGGGAGTCAAATCATCTGGGTTAATTTGATGTAAACTCAAGCGTAAATCATCAACAGAACTGAGTAAATCGAGTTGTTGCTCTTGCTTAAACGATGTTGGGTTGTTTGATGACGGCTGACTTTCTAACTCTGCTAATTTACGTTTCGCTTTTTGAATAACACTTCTGGGAACACCGGCTAGTTGTGCTACTTGTAAACCATAGCTTTTATTGGCAGCCCCTTCTTGTACTGCATGCATAAAACGGATCGCTTCTTCATGTTCCACCGCATCAAGGTGCACATTGGCCAGTTCAGGCATATCTTCAGCTAGTTGTGTCAGCTCAAAGTAGTGAGTCGCAAATAGAGTATAAGATTGAATTTTTATTGCCAGGTATTCAGCACATGCCCATGCCAGAGAAAGACCATCGTAGGTGCTGGTACCACGACCTATTTCGTCCATAAGCACTAGACTATTAGCTGTAGCATTATTCAATATATTTGCGGTCTCGGTCATTTCTACCATAAAGGTTGAGCGACCTGATGCTAAATCATCTGATGCACCTATGCGGGTAAAGATCCGATCGATGGGGCCTATTTTTGCATTTTCAGCAGGTATAAAACTGCCTATATATGCTAGCAACACAATAAGAGCTGTTTGTCGCATGTAGGTCGATTTACCCCCCATGTTGGGGCCAGTGATCACCAACATACGTCGCTGTGGATGAATGGCAATCGGATTGGCAATAAAAGGTGTTTTCATCACATGTTCGACCACGGGGTGACGTCCTTGACTACAGTAAATACCATGTTTATTAGTCAATTCAGGACAATGATAATTGAGCGTTTCGGCTCGTTCGGCTAAGTTAGTGAGCACATCAAGTTCGGCCACTGCATCAGCACTTTGCATTAAGTTGGCTAGTTCGGGTAATAAAATATCAAAAAGTTCATCGTATAGGCGCTTTTCTAGGGCTAAAGATTTACTTTGACTGGTGAGAACCTTGTCCTCGTGTTCTTTTAATTCCTGAATGATATAACGTTCGTTATTTTTAAGTGTCTGCCGGCGTACATAATCTGCAGGTACTTTATCGGCATAGCTGCGACTGACTTCGATAAAATAACCATGAACGCGGTTGTATCCTACTTTGAGAGTAGAAATACCGGTGCGGTCTTTTTCGCGTTGTTCTAATTCATCTAAATAATCGGTAGCCCCCTTGGATAATGCGCGAAGTTCATCTAATTCTGGGTTATAGCCTGTTTTTATGACTCCGCCGTCACGAATTAATACAGGTGGTGCATCTTCTATTGCATTGCTGAGTAAATCTGCAAAGTCAGGAAACTGATTAATGTCGTTTGCCAATTGCATCAAACCACTATTACCAGACTCAGCCGATTGCTGTGTAACGAACCCTTGAATATCAGGCAATAGCGTAAAGGCTTGTCGCAGTCTCACAAAATCTCTAGGTCTTGCCGAACGAAGGGCTAAGCGTGCCAATACTCTTTGCATGTCCCCGACATGTTTGAGACTGCTTTGTAACTGCGAATAATCACTACTGAGCAATGATTTAATATTTAGCTGTCGTTGCTTAAGTACTCTTATATCGGTCAATGGGCGATGTAACCAGCGTTGCAACAACCGGCTACCCATAGGTGTGGAAGCATTGTCTAATACACTGGCAAGTGTGTGGTCTGTGCCGCCGGCTAAGTTTTGAGTTAATTCTAAATTGCGCCTAGTGGCAGCATCCATTAGTACTGTATCTGCCTCTGTTTCGAGTACAATTTTACGAATGTGGGGTAGGGCACCTCTTTGTGTGTCTTTAACGTATTGCATCACACAGCCAGCTGCGCACAACCCAGTTTTGTTAGTTGTCACACCAAAGCCAGTCAGTTCTTTAGTACCAAACTGTTGATTGAGCTGCTTAGTGGCAGTATCAAAATCAAACTCCCATTGAGGACGACGTCTCAATCCCTTGCGATGTTCAATAATGTGTTGGAAAGTAAAATCTTCTGGATACAGTAATTCTACTGGATTAGTGCGCTGGATCTCAGCGGCTAACGCCTCTGCATCTTTAGGTTCGCACAGTGTAAAACGACCTGTGGTAACATCTAAAGTGGCATAGCCAAAGTACAAATTATTATGCTGTTTAACACTCACCACTGCAGCCAATATGTTATCTTGTTTGTCTTCCAACAAGGCTTCATCAGAAACAGTACCGGGGGTGACAATACGTTTGACCTCTCTGTCTACTGGTCCCTTACTTGTTGCAGGGTCGCCTACTTGTTCAACTATGGCCACCGACTTACCCATCTTGACCAATCGAGCGAGATAGTTTTCTACTGCATGATAAGGAACACCGGCCATAGGGATCGCATTGCCTCCTGATTTACCTCTAGCCGTTAGTGATATGTTGAGTAATTCAGAGGCTTCTTTGGCATCATTAAAAAAAAGCTCATAAAAATCACCCATGCGGTAAAACAATAATATGTCTGGATGTTGAGCCTTTATTTTTAAATATTGTTGCATCATAGGTGTGTGTGTATGCAGCGCTGGGCTAATGGTTGTTTGCTCTGAAAAACTGTTTACTGGCATAATAGAGATTACTTTATTCTTTTTATCTGATGGCTGGCGTGACATATTAATGATTAGATATCACATATTTAGGTTGCCTATATGACTGAAGACATTACCCAATTAGCTCAACTTCTAGGAAATAAACTTTCTACTAAAGGTTGGCAAATATCCTGTGCTGAATCCTGCACAGGAGGGGGAGTAGGATACGCCATCACAAGTATTTCTGGAAGCTCAGCATGGTTTAAAAAAGGTTATATCACTTATTCAAATGATGCCAAACAAGAACTCTTAGGGGTAAATGAACAGACTTTAATTCAGCACGGTGCTGTGTCGGCCGAAACTGTTGAGGAAATGGCTGTAGGTGCGGCAAAACATGCAAATGCTGAAGTGGCTGTTGCAATAAGCGGTATCGCAGGCCCTGACGGTGGCACACCTGATAAACCTGTTGGTACAGTTTGGTTTGGTTTTTTTATTAATGGAAAAAGTACGAGTCAAAAGCAACTGATTACTGGTAACAGGCAAGCTGTTAGAGTAAAGGCGATTGAGTCTGCTTTATCATGCACATTAAAGTTGTTGTAAAAATAAACAACTAATAAAGGTGTTAAAAATAATTTCTACTTTTCACTTGTAACTGTATAACCATACAGTATACTCTGGAATCAATTAATGAACAATATTAGTATTAATGATTAACTCTTTAATACGCGATAATCACAAAGGACATTCTGATGGATGACAACAAAACCAGAGCGTTAACTGCCGCCTTAGGCCAGATCGAAAAACAATTCGGTAAAGGCTCTATTATGAAATTGGGCGACAACAAAACCATGGACGTTGAAACTATTTCAACGGGTTCTCTTGGTTTAGATATAGCTCTTGGTGCTGGTGGCTTACCTTTAGGGCGTATCGTTGAGATATATGGCCCAGAATCAAGCGGTAAAACGACGTTAACTCTTGAAGTCATTGCCGAAGCACAGCGTAACGGTAAGGTGTGTGCTTTTATTGATGCTGAACATGCCCTTGACCCTATCTACGCAAAAAAACTTGGCGTAGATGTAAACGAACTTTTAGTTTCACAACCCGATACAGGTGAGCAGGCGTTAGAAATTTGCGATATGTTGACTCGTTCTGGTGCAGTTGATGTCATTGTTGTGGATTCGGTAGCCGCACTGACTCCAAAAGCGGAAATTGAAGGCGATATCGGTGACTCACACATGGGACTTGCCGCTAGAATGATGAGCCAAGCTATGCGTAAATTAACGGGTAACCTAAAACATTCCAATACCATGCTTATTTTCATTAACCAAATTCGAATGAAAATTGGTGTTATGTTTGGAAGCCCTGAAACAACCACCGGTGGTAACGCTTTAAAGTTTTATGCTTCGGTACGTTTAGATATTCGTCGTATTGGTGCCGTTAAATCCGGCGATGAAATTGTTGGTAATGAGACCCGTGTTAAGGTTGTGAAGAACAAAATTGCGCCTCCTTTTAAACAAGCTGAATTTCAAATTATGTATGGCGAAGGTATTAATAGCTACGGTGAATTAATTGACTTAGGCGTGACCCATAAAATGGTCGAAAAAGCCGGTGCTTGGTATAGTTGTAATGGTGAGAGAATAGGCCAAGGTAAAGCTAATTCAATAGGTTACTTAAAAGAACACCCAGAGATGGCAAAAGATCTTGATACACGATTAAGAGAGTTGTTGTTGTCAAAACCAGAAGAAGCAGAAAAAACTGAGAAGCCTCAGAAAAAAGATGCCGCTTCATAATTTTGTAATTGAAATAAAAAACCCCGCTACTTTAGCGGGGTTTTTTATGCAGTTTAGCAATAGAAAATAATAATGGTCACGCCATTTTTAAATAGTTAGTACTTAAACTTGGTTTCCTAAGTCGTCTAAAATATTTATCAACTGGCCACTGGCTTGTTCCATTTTTTCGAAGGAAAGTATGCTTTCTTTCATATCACCATTTTGTAGCTGTTTTAAAGCCGTTATGCCGTATTGATGAACCTCTGCATGAGGTCTCTCAAGTGATTTAAAAAACGAGCTTTTTTGATGCTGGCGTGATTGTTCGCTGCTATACCATTGTCCTAGCCTACATTGCTTATGGTCTTCAAATGAATCTGCAGATTTTTGAGAGCGCCCTAGGGCCACCTCATATACTTCGCCTTTCCAAACGATGTGATCTAGTTTCATGGTCTGAATAAAACTTCTATCTGTTACACCTAAAATGGATGATTTCATTTTTCCGACAGTATCGTTGATACCACTATAACTATCATTTAAACCTGCAATAGTATTAGATAACTCGACGTTTGATTCTTCAAGTGCAGTGGCAAATTTAACGCCTGACTCTGTATCTTGTTTAATTCTGGCAATAAGCCCACCCACTTCTTCTGCAGACTTGCTGGTATTACTTGCTAAGCTTCTAACCTCATCCGCTACAACTGAAAACCCTCGTCCTGCGTCTCCAGCTCTAGCCGCTTCAATTGCCGCATTAAGTGCTAACAAATTGGTTTGGTCAGATATCTTAGATATGGTCACTACAAATGAGTTTATGCTGTCAGCAATGGCCTCTAAATTAGCCATGCTTTGTGACATGTTTTGCATTTTTTCAGTTATTTGCTCCATACCTCCAGCAATATCAGTTATGGATTTTTGGCCTGTTTCTAATACTTGATTCAGCTCATCAATAGATTGAGACTCGTTATGGATAACTTCATATGAGGACAGAACAGACTCTCTAATACTTGTGACCTGACCAATACAATCGAGCAAGTTAGGCCAAATTTGTTTGTCAAAAGTGGCTTCTTCTTGAATGGCCGACACTTCCTTCACATGACTTAACTCAGAAATAAGGTCTTCGTTCTCAGTTTTATAGCGATTTTTTTCTACTTCTACACGAGTTAACTTTTCTTCTAATTCAACATATCTGCTTTTACTGACCAACATGAATTGAGACTCCATATATTTAATAAATAATAAAGGTCCGATGTCCCTTTTTATAACTAACAAGAATTTACGTCGTAACTATTTATTCAAGCATTGTGTACTTTATATCTAACTTAGTTTTCGGCTGATAAACACATAACTGAACCAATTGTTCTGTTTAAATGAAACACTGTTGTCATTAAAACCATAAGTTGGACCAATAATGCGCCCTAATGAGACAAAATAGTAGGGGCGAGCCAGTCTAGCGCTAATTTTTTGATAAACAATACTGCGTGATTTTCTTTTTAAGATACTGATGTTGATTGATAACTCTTAATTTATATAAAATTTTAGGCGGTTAGTTTCATCATTTATTTATCTTATACATTTGTTTTATGAACTTTAAAATATATATAAGTGATTCAAAGTTGTTATCGAAGATATAATTCAAACCTTTTTAGATACTTTATGATGAACTTTTGCCCAACTATCTGGAAATTTATCTTGTAATACATATGAGAACGATATGAGTTCTGCTATTACATGATAAAGCTGGTCGGGTATTTCTTGGCCTAGGTCTAAGCTGGCCAGAAAGTCACTAAGGTAAGGATCTTCATGCACTAACACGCCGTTTTGTCTGGCAAGTGCAACAATTTCTTCTGCTAAGTCGCCAAAACCTTTCGCAATGATGGTGGGTGCTCCACTGGATGACGCCCCATCGTCACCGTCAGATTCAAATGGCTCAGCTTGGTTACTTTGATGGTATCTGAGGCCGACAGCACTTTTTTGTTTGGTTGTGGTTGTTGTTTTTTCTGTCATTAGAGTTTGTGCCTATGGATGTTAAGCTTTAGCTTGAAACACGTGATTGGGACGTTGTCGTAAAGTGTCGGGGATTTTCCCTAACTGGCAATTGCTTTTGCTCACTTCAATACCCAGTAAGTCAAGTTTTCTGAGTAATAGTGGCAGATAGTTCATTACTTGAATTTTCACTGTTTCGTTAGAAGCATAAAAGTTAATTTCTAACGTATCGTCTCTCAGTTTGGCTTTTGTTAATATTTCTCCTATTTTACCGACAGCTAATTTCATAGTGAGTTGCCATACTTTATTGCTTTGTTGAGCAGCGGATGGAGCATCTTTTTTGTTATCTTCTCGTTTAATTAACAATTCAATATCTTTAAAACTTCCACCTAATGCCGAAGGCAAATTGTAATAAAAGGTTTCTTGACCTTGGATCATTTGTTCTGCGTTGCTGAGCTTGTTTGTCAAATGCCCCGATAAAAGTCGACCAATTTCTTTCATTAATTGGTGTTTTTGTTCTAACTGCGACATGTCAGTCAGAGCTTTTGCTGTCACATCTGGTTTTACCTTACCTATGTTATTTAATACATTATTTAATGTTGATGTAATATGTTCAGATCGTCTAGATTGATTCCGCGCCAATCTAGCACTGAGAGACATCTGTAACAAAGTAACCAAACCACTTATTAATCCTTGGTTTGGTGTGGCGTTAAGTATTTGTGAAGCCGACAAACTTAGTGCTGGAGTAGTTAATAATTGTCTTATTTGATTAACGTCTTGCTCTTTACCTTGGGGTAGAGATTGTTTAATTTGCTGTAATACATGTTCAACGAATTGTTTGCTTGATTTTTCGGTTGCCCCCTTAAAAAACTCGACATCGACACATGCCTTCTCTATCGATTGTAACGTGACTGAAGGCGTTTCTGATTTGGGCTCAACGATACGCAATAAACTTTGTACTAAACTAATTTGGTCTGATTTATTGGTCAGTAGACTTTGGTTGATCACACTTTGCGGCAAAGGTCTTTCTTGAACTGCTACCGTTAATTTATGAGTTGCCTCTTTCATGCTAAATGACGTTTCTTGATTCTTATTGGCCTCCGGGGAAGGCAGCATAAACCTAGGCTGATTATTAATATTTTTTTGCAACGCCACGGTATTTGAGTCTTTAATATTTGCGTTCTTACTTGGCTGAAGTATTGTGGAGTGTGATTGCGTCTGGACCTGGGCCTGTTTAATAGTATCGTCAAGTAAATTAAGTCGTTTAATAACTGCTTGTTGATTAGGCAATTTAAGTGGTGCCAAGGCTTGGGCTATTTCCTTGGTGACAGGAATGCTCGCTACAGGTTTAATACTTTGAAGCAATAGTTCAATTTCACTGTTTGGTTTTATTTGTAGGAATATCTTATCAATAATTGAAGGCTGTAATTTTTGAATCAATCCTTGGTTTTGCCCATCATTCATTTGACTCAGTTGCTGTAAAACTGTCTTTACAGGCAATTCAACGTTAACTGATTTCGCTAGCATGTTACTCGGGATCACTTGATTTGCAGGTAATTTGAGTAAACGTTTTAGTTGTTGCTCAGTGAGGGAAATTATACTCGTAGATTTGGCACTTACTGGAGAGAAAAACGCGAGTGTAGCGTTATTGACCACAGATAATTTTACTTGAAGCACTTGGACTTCGCCTAATCTTCCTTTTATATTGGGATTATTTAATAAGACATCTTTATCTTGCGAAACACTATTTCTGCTTAAACTTAAAACCTTGCCAGCTAAATGTTTTACCAATACCTCAACACCATGGCGAGACACCTCAGGAGAGGGGGATAATTGACTCATCTGAATGAGCGCCTGAGATAAGCTTGCTAGTGAGGAGTGGGGAATGTCAGGCATATAAATGTTATCGGCTAGTATTATATAAAGTAAAAGTTAAATGTAGTTTACGCGTAACTTAGTACGGTTGGCTAATTGGCTTGTTTGTTCTTAAAATTCTGTGGCGTTTCTCAGGCTTATCTTTACTGATTATTTTGTTACTAATTGCCATTAACTATTTGTTTTAGCTAGTAGGTCAGGGCCAAACCCTATGATATTATTGACTTTAAAGTGAACCTCGCTTTGCCATAATATTTGCCACATTATTTGCCACGTTATTGGTTGCATGTTTGTTGTGCACTTTGCCTTATTTTTATAAAAGAAACGAGAATACATTTGACAGTTCTTTCCGTAACTAATTTATCTGTAGTGAAAAGAGATAGATTATTGTTTGAAAATTTAAATTTTGCTGTCGAGCGAGGTACTCTACTCTACGTAAAAGGTCAAAATGGAGCGGGTAAAACTAGTTTGCTAAGAGTGCTTGCTGGTATAGTTGAGTCTGATTCTGGCGAAGTATATTTTTGTCAACAAAACATTAAAGATTGTCGAGAAAACTACCATCAACACTTGGTTTATTTTGGACATAAACTTGGAATAAACCTGACCTTAAGTGCGCAGGAAAACTTAGCGTTTTGGTGCAAACAGCACCAAGTCACTATTACAGTCGATACAATTTTTTGTACCTTGGCAAAACTTAACTTAGTGGGTTTAGAAGATATTCCTGTTGCTAATTTATCCGCGGGACAACAACGTAGAGTTGCATTGGCAAGGTTTTGGTTCAAACAAGATGCAAAGTTATGGATTTTGGATGAACCTTTTACCGCTCTTGATACCCAAGGTATTGAGTTATTAAGCAAACAGATCACCCAATTTCTGGGCACTGGTGGGTCTGTGGTGATGACCTCTCATCAAGCTTTGCGCTTAGACTATCCAACTGACGAATTAACCCTGGAGTATCGAATTTAGTGGCAGCATTGATGGCTATTTTAAAACGCGACTTAGCTTTGGCCTACAGACAAAGAGCAGAGTTGATGCAGCCTATGTTATTTTTTGTTTTGGTGATCAGTCTCTTTCCACTGGGAGTGGGGCCTGAACCAAAAACGTTACAACTGATTGGTCCAGGAGTTATTTGGGTGGCCGCCATATTATCTTCTTTATTGGGTTTAGAAAGACTGTTTCGGGACGACTTTGAAGATGGATCACTAGAACAGCTGATGCTGTCCAGTACATCATTACCTGCTGCTGCTTTAGTCAAAGTACTGGCCCATTGGTTAACCAGTATTCTACCATTGATTATATTATCACCCTTGTTGGCGTTGTTTTTACATCTCAGCGAACCCATGTATTGGGCATTATTAAAAACCTTGCTATTGGGTACTCCTTTATTGAGCCTAATCGGTGCTATAGCCGTAGGGTTAACTGTAGGATTAAACCGTGGGGGTGTTCTATTAGCTTTGTTACTGTTGCCAGTGTTTATACCCTTATTAATCTTTGCTACTTCTGCTGTGGAATCGGCCTCGATGCAATTGCAATATAGTGCGCAGCTAGCAATTATTGGCGCTATGTTCCTTTTCTCTTTAGCTTTGGCACCTTTTGCCATCGCTTATGCACTTAGAGTGAGTCAAACCTAATGTGGAAGTGGTTACACCCATACGCTAAAGCTGAACGCACCTATCATTTATGCCAAAAATTGTTGCCTTGGTTTAGTATGTTGGGTTTAGCTGTCGTTTTATTTGCATCTTTTTGGGGCTTAGCTTTTGCCCCAGCTGATTATCAACAAAGTGACGCTTACAGAATTATCTACGTGCATGTGCCTAGTGCGGTGCTCTCCAAAAGCTTATATATCGCCATGGCAGTTTCTGCTTTTATCGGTTTGGTTTGGCAAGTTAAAACCTCTTTTATGGCGATGATGGCCTTGGCACCTATAGGTGCCATGGTGACGTTTGTGTCACTTATTACTGGTGCTGCTTGGGGTAAACCTATGTGGGGAACATGGTGGGAGTGGGATGCCCGGTTAACTTCACAATTAATATTATTATTTTTATTTCTTGGTGTTATTTCACTCTACAAAGCATTTGAAGATAAACAACAAGCTGGGAAAGCTGCTGGGGTGATGGCTGTAGTGGGTGTCATCAATCTGCCTATTATCCATTATTCGGTTGAGTGGTGGAATACTCTGCATCAAGGCGCCACTATTTTGAAATTGGGTAAACCTTCGATGCCAGCTGAAATGCTGTGGCCGTTGCTGATTTGTATTCTTGGCTGGGTGATTATCTGCGGTGCTATCTTTTTATTGCGGATGCAAAACGAAATACTCCAAAGAGAAATTAGACGTCCCTGGGTGGTGGCTTTAGCAAATAAAAGCTCAACGTTAAATGAGGGCAAATAATGGTTTTCGAAGACATCAATAGTTTTTTTGACATGGGTGGTTATGGTTTATACGTTTGGTTGTCTTTTGGCGCCTCAGCCTTAAGTTTGTTAATTTTGTGGCTAGACTCGTTTTTTTCAAAACGAACATTGTTAACGCAAGTATTGAAAGAACAAGCAAGACAAGCTCGCATAAAAGTTGCGGCTGAAAAAAATAACAACGGAGAAACAATATGAATTCGAGGCGTCAAAAACGTTTGATGGTTGTATCTGCAATTTTACTGGTAGTAGGAAGCGCTATTGGTTTGATGCTGTACGCATTGAACCAAAATATCGATTTATTTTATACTCCGTCCGAAATCATAGAAGGCAAAGCTGGGAAAATTCCTGATGTCGGTCAGCGTTTGCGTATCGGTGGCATGGTTGTGCCCGGCACTGTTAAACGCGATCAAGAAACGTTGGCTGTCAGTTTTGATCTAGTGGACATTGGTCCTGCCGTGACGGTCAGTTATCAAGGTATCTTGCCTGACTTGTTTCGTGAAGGGCAAGGTATTGTTGCAACCGGCGTGTTGACAACAAATAACCATATTGATGCCCACGAAGTGCTAGCTAAACATGATGAAGAGTATATGCCACCCGAATTGGCAGAAAAGATGAAAGGCATTAAACACGTCAAACCAGAACAAGCTAATTACGGTAAAATTGAGGTAGGTAAATAATTATGTTGGCTGAATTAGGTAATTTCGCTTTAATACTGGCACTGATGATGGGCATATTGTTATCTATTTATCCTATGTGGGGTGCCTATAAAAATCATTCTCAAATGATGGCAATGGCAAAACCATTAGCGATTGGCATGTTTGTATTTACTGCTTTTGCATACGGCTGTTTAACGCATGGTTTTATTACCGATGATTTTAGTCTGGCTTATGTAGCAAATACTTCAAACAGTACCTTGCCGATTTATTATAAAATCACTGCTGTGTGGGGTGGGCATGAAGGCTCATTTTTATTATGGGTATTAATATTTTCTATTTGGACTGTGGCGGTAGCACTTTTTAGTAAGGCCATTCCCATTAAAATGGTTGCTAGAGTATTGTCTATTTTAGGCATGGTAGGCATTGGTTTTTACTTGTTTATGTTGCTCACCTCTAACCCGTTCGATCGTCTATTACCTTTCTTCCCTATCGATGGCAAAGACCTAAATCCGCTACTGCAAGATTTTGGTATGATTATACATCCACCTATGTTGTATATGGGATATGTGGGCTTTTCTGTGGCTTTCGCTTTTGCGCTTGCTGCACTTATATCGGGACAACTAGATTCTACTTGGGCGCGCTGGTCCAGGCCATGGACAATTGCAGCATGGTCTTTTTTAACGGTCGGTATTTCACTCGGCAGTTGGTGGGCTTACTACGAACTTGGCTGGGGTGGTTGGTGGTTTTGGGATCCGGTCGAAAATGCCTCGTTTATGCCCTGGTTAGTGGGTACTGCGTTAATTCACAGTTTGGCTGTTACCGAAAAACGTAAAGTATTTAAGTCTTGGACAGTTTTATTAGCCATATCTGCGTTTTCATTAAGTTTATTAGGAACGTTTTTAGTACGTTCAGGTGTGTTGGTTTCAGTGCATTCATTTGCGAGCGACCCTAGCCGCGGATTATTCATTCTTGGTTTATTAGTTGTGATTATTGGTGGATCACTCGCATTGTATGCTTACAGAGCACCTCAACTCAAAGGCAGTGGTAGATACCAGTTGTTTTCAAGAGAAGTATTATTGATTGGTAATAATGTGTTTTTAACTGCGGCCACATTGGTTGTGTTGTTGGGTACCCTATTGCCTTTGGTTCACAAAGAACTAGGCATGGGGTCAATCTCTATCGGCGCACCATTTTTTAATCAAATGTTTACCTATCTGATAGTGCCATTTGTGTTGTTTATGGGCATAGGTCCATTGTCACGCTGGAAAAGTCAATCGGCACACGCTTTGTACAAACAATTATTGATTGCGTTTGGTTTAAGTTTGTCGGCGGGCATATTGGTCAATGCAAGTTTCGAACAAACAAGCTACATGGCGGCGTTAGGCTTAGTTATGAGTTTTTGGATCATGACCACTACTATCATGGAAATTCGTCAACGTATTCAACCCCAGTTAGCCACAGGTAAGTTTACTATTTTGCAAAGCCTTAAAAAGCTCACACCGAGTCATTGGGGCATGGTGTCTGGACATCTCGGTTTTGCCGTGACACTTATCGGTATTGCATTAGTGAGTGCCTACAGTGTGGAACGTAATTTAAGAATGGGCGTAGATGATAGGGTCACACTGCAAAGTTATGAATTTGTATTTAAAGGTGTGTCAAAATTTGCTGGCCCTAATTATACAGCGGATATTGGACATGTTGATGCTTATCAAAACGGTAAAAAAGTGGCGTCACTTGCGGCTGAAAAACGTTTTTATCCAGTCCAAAGAAATGTAATGACAGAAGCAGGAATAGATTCTGGCTTAACTCGAGATTTATTTGTGGCATTGGGTGAGCAGCTTAATAATGGTGACTGGTCGTTACGTATCTACGTTAAACCTTTTATTAATTGGATATGGCTAGGTACATTTATTATGGCGTTTGGTGGGGTGTTATCTATCAGTGATAAGCGTTATCGAACGGCAAAAACCGTTGACAAAGCAAACGCGACTAAGAAGCCAAGCCCAGTATTGACGGAGCAGCCATCTTGAAAAGAATCGCTTTATATCTAATCCCTCTGGGGCTGTTTATGAGTTTGAGCATATTTTTGTATCAAGGTTTGTTTTCTGATCCAAGAGATCATCAATCTAGCTTACTAGAAAAACCCATGCCTGAGTTTGTGTTACCTGATCTGATGAATATTGAGCAGACATACACTCAAGAAGCATTCCTTGGAAAAGTTACTTTACTCAATGTTTGGGGAGTGTGGTGCATCACATGCGCGATTGAGTTGCCTTATCTTAAGCAGCTACAAAATGAGGGTAAACATATTGTGGGCTTATATTATGACCAAGACATCGACCCTGATTTTGGAGTTAAAACAGTCAAACGAGTACAGCAAGAAGTCACAGATAAGCTTAACCAACTAGGTAACCCTTATGCCTACAATATATTTGATGTAAAACGAGATTTATCTCTAGATTTGGGTGTGACAGGTGCACCAGAAACGTATTTGATAGACCAACAAGGCAAAATACGGTTGCATCACATTGGTGATATTAATCCGCGAGTTTGGGATAAAAAGTTTGCACCTTTGTATGATAAGTTGGTAGCACAATGAATCGGATAATAAGCGTTTTTTTGCTTCTTATGTTTGTCATGCTTGCATGTTCTAGTCGCTCAGTGCATGCCACAGAAGATAAGTTTCACCTTGATTCCCCTGAAAAAAGTGCATTGTTTTTAGAGTTAACTAAAGAATTACGCTGTCCTAAATGCCAGAACCAAAATATTGCCGATTCCGACGCAATGATTGCTGTGGACTTGCGGCGCAAAGTTTATGAGTTGCTGCAAAAAGATTATGACAGAGACCAAGTGATTGATTATATGAAACAACGTTATGGTGATTTTGTGTATTACCAACCACCCGTCAATCCTATGACAATATGGTTATGGTTATTGCCTGTATTGTTTATTTTTGTTGCCTTAGCGGGCGTAGTGATCACCCGTAAACGTCAACCTACAGAGATGGATAACGAACAGCTAGCCAAAGCCCAAGCAATTTTGGAGCGTGAAGAGTGAGTCTTTTTTATCTTGGGATGGCGCTGTCTGTTGGTGTTTTTCTGTTATTTGTTTTATTTCCTTGGTTTAGTAAAAACTCTGATGATTCTATCAGCACGTTGTCCAATAAAAGCCTGATTAAACAGCGTTTAAAAGAGCTACAAGTTGAGCAACAGCAGGGTTTGCTGAGTGACACAGATAGATTACAGTCAGAAAACGAACTGAAAATTGCCTTATTAGATGAGATAAAGACCAACGATATTAAACAAACTGGTGTTACGTTAGCGATTTCAATCGGCGCAGTGTTGAGCTTATCGGCAGGTGTAGGCGTGTATCTTTATTCGAATCAAATTAACAGTGTTCAACAATGGCAACTTGCCCAACAGCAAACAAGTGAACTTGGGCAGCGAATGCTTAACGGTGATAAAAATCTTGATTTGAAAGACTTACAAACGTTTGCTTTAGGATTGAGAACGAAATTAGTTGATACCCCAGAAGACGCGACAGGCTGGATGTTGTTAGGCCGAGTATCCGGAGCCCTTAATAGGGTAGATAGCGCTATTCAAGCATTTGAAAAGTCGTTGAAATTTGATCCTAATAACGTGGGTACATTATCTAGTTATGCCCAAGCACTATTGATGACTGGCCAAGAAGAACAGGTGTTGCAGGCTAAGCAAGCGCTGTTACGCATACTTTATTTAGAACCTGATAATACTAATGCCATGGGTGTTTTAGCCATCGCTGCTTCTGAGTTAGGTGACAAACAATTAGCTCTTGAAAATTGGCAAAGGTTAGTTGTTTTTATACCACAAGCTGATCCCAACTATATAGCGGTGAATCAAAGGATCTTACAATTACAGGTAGAGTTAGACCAGGGTAATCAACAAGTGGTTCAAAATCAGACTAGTCAGACAAATGTCGAGTTAAATACAACACGTGTCTCCATAACGATTGATATTAGTGACGATTTGCAGAAAAAGTTGCCTAAAGAGGGCTTTTTATTCGTGTTTGCTCAACAAAGTACTGGTGAAGTGAGAATGCCTGCTGCCGTGGTGAAAATGCCATTGGGTGACTTTCCTGTAGTAGTAGAGCTGTCTGATAAAAATGCGATGATGGCAAATTATACCTTGTCACAACTTCAACAAGCTAAGCTGGTGGCCAGAGTCTCAATAGATGAAAATGTTGCTCAAGCAACCGGTGAGTTTCAAGGGGAGTGGGTAGCTACTTTACGTGCAAACCAAATAACGCAAGAATCAATAATGATAAACAAGGAATTGTAATGAACAGGGTAAATATTTTAATACTAATAACAGGTCTGATGTTACTCGGCGGGTGTGCATCTCACCAAAGCACTGTCGAACAAACTAATATTTATGAAGACCCTAAAGACCCATTAGAGTCATTTAACCGCATCATGTGGGACTTTAACTATGAAATTTTAGACGAATACGTGCTTAGGCCGACTGCCGTCGTATACGTCGATTATATGCCACAAATCGCGCGTACTGGCTTATTAAATATGGCAGAAAACCTAGAGGAACCCTCCAATAGTCTGAATAACTTATTGTAATGGAAGTTGGATGGTACGTTTATTAGCCTAGGACGTTTTTTGCTGAACTCTTCTTTGGGTTTGCTGGGCGTAATTGATGTCGCCAGCCAAATAGGTTTAGATCCCAAAGAAGAAGATTTTGGAGAGGTTTTGGGTAAATGGGGAGTCGATACAGGCCCCTATTTGATGATACCTGCAAGAGGTCCAAGCGATGTGCGTAGTAGTATAGGTGATTTTGTAGATACGTCTTACTCACCTATCGATGGGCTTAACTCCTACTTGGGTTTTTTGCGTATTGGAATTAAAGCGCTAGAAAGCCGCGCTTCGATTATACAACAAGAGCAACAGCTAACTTCTTCTGCCGACCCATATGCCTTTGTGAAAAGTGCTTATTTTCAAAACTTAGAATTTAAAGTGTTAGATGGAAAAATAGTAAAGTCTGAAGAAGAAGCCGCATTAGAAGACGATATCGATGCATTTTTGGATGACCTATAACGGTACAGGGCAAAAAATAAAGATAACGAATAGTCAATAAAATAGAAAAGTTTAAAAATGAATTTACTACATAATTAGCAAAGACATACAAATTAGTTGTTGAGGCACAACAAAGAAGTTAGGACAAAACACAGAAGCATTATTTTGTCTCAACTCCCTTGTCATCTGTGTGGGAGTTCCATTAAGGTATCCAATATTTAGTATGGATAAAATTGCTGCGTTAAAAGCTACTTGAACCCGTTCGGATTGTTTGCCTGCCAATTCCAAGAGTCTCTGCACATTTCAGCAAGACCTCTGATGGCCGTCCAACCCAGAGCATCGCTGGCTGTTTTAGGGTCGGCATAACAAGCAGCAACATCGCCACCTCTGCGAGGAACAAACTCATAGGGAATAGCTTTACCGCTTTGTTTCTCAAATTCTTTGACCATATCTAATACGCTATATCCCTGACCTGTGCCGAGGTTATAAGTCACAATACCTGAGCCTGTTGAAAGTTTATCTAAAGCTTTTAAGTGGCCTGCTGCTAAATCCTCAACATGAATATAGTCTCTTACGCCAGTGCCATCAGGCGTGTCATAGTCGTTACCATAGATAGATAATTTGTCACGCTTACCTGTAGCGACTTGGGTAATGAAGGGCATCAGGTTATTTGGTATGCCATTAGGATCTTCTCCAATGCGACCTGATGGATGCGCCCCAGCTGGATTGAAGTATCGTAGTAGAGCAATATTCCATTCGTTATCTGACTCGTAAAGGTCACGTAACACCAACTCAACCATGAGCTTTGACATACCATATGGATTAGTCGGTTTACCAGTGGGCATGTCTTC
This sequence comes from uncultured Pseudoalteromonas sp., assembly GCA_964564805.1. Classification (GTDB taxonomy): domain Bacteria; phylum Pseudomonadota; class Gammaproteobacteria; order Enterobacterales; family Alteromonadaceae; genus Paraglaciecola. Next base: position 19,562 of record CAZMDX010000255.1, read on the forward strand.
ATGGAGTGGTAATTTAACAGGATCGCCATAGACGGTTGCAGACGAACTAAACACTAGATTTTTAACACCAAACTTATTCATGGCCTCGCATAGCGCTAAAGTGCCATAGACATTAGTATTATAATAATTAAGAGGTTTAGATACCGACTCACCCACGGCTTTTAACCCGGCAAAATGAATGACCGCATTAATTTTATGTTTGGAAAAAAGTAATTCTAAAATAGTGTGATCACGAATGTCACCCTGAACAAATATGGTACTTTTACCCGTTAGCTCTTCGACGCGTTTGAGTGACTCTTGAGAAGAGTTACACAAGTTGTCGAGGACTATTACTTGACTACCTGCTTCTAAAAGCTGTAACACAGTATGACTTCCGATGTATCCGGCTCCACCTGTTACTAAAATAGTTTGCATTGTTATTCTCCTTCAGGATGAGGATGTGATTGAGGGATATATTTAGCACACAAAGCGTATTGTACTGGTTTAACTACAGCAGGATAAAGTAACGTCACCAATAATGCCCAAACAATGGCCATCCAGTTTGTAGACGTTTGAATTATAAAAGTAAACACTGGGATCACGACTAACATTTTTAACACATTCAGTAATAATTTTTCAGGACCAATTAGTTTATTTTGAGCCAATTGCATTGCCGCCAGCCTTTCGGTTAAAGTTAAATCACTCAGCTGAGGGATTTGTTTGGACGAAAAATACAACTTCATATTAAGATTGACCTATTTGTGATGATAAAGTGATGATAAAAAACCCAACTAATTCAATAGACTTAGTTGGGCATCGTTTTAATACCTGTGCAGATTAGCTACTAGACTGATCTGCAAGCTTTTCCCATTTCTTAGTCTTAAAAGTAAGTAACAAGATGACAATACCAATTGATATAGTAAACAAACTGATTTGTAGGTAAAGATTTGGCATCTGTTCGACATTATTCGGGTCAAAGTTGCCAGCTAGAAGCCCAGCTACAACATTACCAATAGAATATGTTAGTACAAAAACGCCCATCATTTGGCCTGCAAATCTTTTAGGCGACAATTTGCTCACTGCGCTTAATGCGACCGGGCTTAAACAAAGTTCACCAACCGTGTGTAAAAAATAGGTAGCAATCAACCAATAAGGTGCGACTTTTAATCCTGTTGCAGCGATTTGAGCAGCAAAAAACATGACCAAGAAACCAGTAGCCATAATGATAAGGCCAATTGCACATTTTAAACCGTAAGTGGGTGTAATCATTCGTTTGGCAAGGTTGATCCACAACGCAGCAAAAAATGGTGACAGTATTACAATAAATATTGAATTAGCTGATTGTAACCACTCTGGAGGGATTTCAAAAGCGCCTATCATACGATCTGTATAATTTTGACCAAATAGATTCAATGATGAACCTGCCTGTTCAAAACCTGCCCAGAAGAATATGGAAGCAATACACACTAAAAATAATGCACCTAGTTGGCGTTTTTCGTTGGGTGAATTATTTCCAAGAAAAAATATTGCAGCAAAATAACCCAAGAACAATAGGGTAGCGACAATGGCAAATTTCTGAGCTACCACCACAGCGTTAAATGCCATCATGTTATTCATTAACATGTAGGCAACCACAGCCACAGTCAGTAAAAACACACCTATAACCGACCAACTAATTTGTGCCGCTTTAGGTGACAATTTAACGGTGGGTTCAGCACCTGCGCCATCTAATTTGCTAAGAGTCATTTTGTAGAATATCAAGCCTATTCCCATGCCCACAGCAGCAGCACCAAAGGCCCAATGCCAATTATATTCAACCCGTAAATAACCACAAACGGCGTAGCCTATGACTGATCCTATATTGATACCTAAATAATATAGGGTGTAACCACTATCACGTCTA
>CAZMDX010000256.1:0-11432 GCA_964564805.1 uncultured Pseudoalteromonas sp.
TCTAATTCAGTGGTGTTCCACTCTTTAAAGACTTCATGCATTTCATCAGCTGACATGCCGAGCACGTCTTTCATAATTTGATAAGCTTCACACAATAACTGCATATCGCCATATTCAATACCGTTGTGCACCATTTTTACAAAATGGCCAGCACCGTTTTCGCCTACATAATCGCAACAAGGCGAACCATCTTCTACCTTAGCAGAGATATCTTGAAAAATGGGTTTTACTGCTTGCCATGCTTCAGCTGAACCACCAGGCATTATTGAAGGTCCTTTTAACGCACCCTCCTCACCACCAGAAACACCAGCACCCACAAAATCAACACCTTTTTCAGCACAGTATTTTTCACGGCGAATAGTGTCAGGAAAATGAGTATTACCGCCATCAATGATGATGTCGCCTTTATCTAACAAAGGTAGAAGCTGGTCAATAGTGGCATCAACAGGAGCACCTGATTTCACCATAATCATAATTTTACGAGGAATGGCTAGCGATTGAACTAATTCTTCTACCGAATAAGCACCGCGAATGCTCTCGCCTTTTGCTCGGCCATTGATAAAATTTTCCACCTTATCAATAGAGCGATTATAAGCAGTAACGGTATAACCTTTACTTGCCATATTCAAAATGAGGTTTTCACCCATGACAGCAAGGCCGATTAAGCCAATATCAGATAGTGTTTTCATAGAGTTCCAATGTTTGTTTCAATTAATAATGCTTGCTTAGTTGCCCAGCACTATACGTCAAAACGCTTAAGAATATTCCAAAGGTGCAAGGCTAATTGAACCAAGCAATTTAGGCAATAGGACGAATTGACCTTCGTGCATAGCCATATACTAACGGCTACAATCCAACTTAACACTTCAAAATGCATAAATAAATAATGCATTGATATAAGAAATATTGTTCGGTCCATATCAGTGCAACAAACCAAGCTGGCAAATCACACTTTATGTACCCAAGAGTGTCATTAATCACTACCACACGAAAATAAACAACGGGTTAATTGATGTAATCACGCAAACGCCAGTCACCAGGAAATAAACATAAAACGATAATAAAAAAGTAGTCCAAACAAAGTTATAACTAAATCATTATCAATAAAAGCAATCTGCTCAAGACCTTACGTTTAGCCCTTGAAGTCAGGCTGGTTCTTCTGTCAAATCTACATGTTTTGACGCTATAATTAATGACCCTATCTAGCCTTAAGCCTCTTAAAACAGGGGCATTAACACAACAACAAAAGCGATGAAAATAGTAATTTATTCAGCAAACAGTCATTTAAATTGACTTGTTGTCAGTGGCTCAAGACTAAACAACGAACTTTAGCTATCGTGCTTACGAATTGTTGCTTACTTGACAACTATTAAGATTTTATTCTTAGGGTCGTGTCCATCAAATACGTTGAAGCAGGTTGATAGGTGCTTACAGGTACTTCCTATCCGCAAGGCATGTTCACATAATCGGTGTGGCCGTTAAAAAAACAAAATTAGCATTTAGGAAAACATTGGCTTTTGGTGGAACGGTCAATTGGAAATCTAGCCGTTATGTAAATCTGATATCCTCATAAATTTCTCTGTGACAAAGCCTTGAATATCAGTTGGCCAAGATCCAATTGCGGTCTCAAAACTGATTTTACTATTGCGGTATAAAGCACGACTTGCTTTTTCATAGCCCGGCTCATCTCCCAAAAAAGCCAACATGAACTTATCTAACTGCTGTTGCTGAGTATTTATCACATCTTCAGTTGAAGCATTCTTTTGAGCCTCTTCAACTAATCGCCTTAAAGTAGAAGATGCCCCTCCTTTTTGAATGGATAACCATTCCCAATGGCGAGGTAATAGTGTCACCTCTTTCGCTTTAACTCCAAGTTTGGGTCGGCCGCGCTTACTACTAAAAGTGTTATCAGCAGATACATTTGCTAATACTGTTTGCACATCACCGTACCAACTAAAATCGACTCTTCGGCAACATTCTTGCTCAAACACCATAGGTTCAATATCACTATCAAACGCTTTCACTTTTTTAATTATCTCTTCAATAGTTCCTTTACAGACTATCGTTTTATCGTAAACTGCCAAATATTGAATACTCATTACCCTTCCTTTTTAAACAAGACGACGACAATAATATTATTCGGGTATAAATCAAATTACAGAATTTATCTGGATAATATTACTTATAGTTTTAATTATTGAAATGTCTGGACTGAGTTATTCAAGCTAAGGCATATAAAACAACGCTTCTGTTACCTTGATAACTTGATTGAGCGCCGAATTTCGGTGTATATATTTAAGTATATCTCATTATTGTATTTGCCCTTTTGCAACGTCCTCAACTTCATTTAAGAAAGTAGGTTTATTACCCGTCATTTCCCAGGTGCCCAGAGTAATAGGTATGCCACCGATATCGTTGAGTTCATCAAAGAAAAATTTCAAAACAAAACGACGGCCTTGCTCTTCGTCTAGTTTTGCCTTTTGCGCCATGGCGCTATCGAGTAAAGCTTTACCCGTTACATAACTGGTGCCATAACCGGGTTGGCGTAGATAAAGATGTTGTTCAAAAATCAGTAAGTCAGGTTCTGTTTTCATCCATCCTCTAGGGGTATAATTCATATGTATTTCACCTGCTTGTTGCATTGTCATCTGATTAGCATGAGCGTACAAAGAGCCAAGACCACGAGCCGCCCTCTGAGCAAGCATAATCCATACAATTTCTCGCGCACGGGGATTGTGATCGTATAAACCAGCATGCATAAAAATTTCTTCCACGGCTGTAGCAGTGCCTTCGTTACGGCTATCAAAAATATTATACAACAGCGCATTTTTTCTAAGAGCTCTTGGGTTAGGATCGTTCTCCATTATGGCAAGCTCAAACCAATGATAAAAATGTGAATATAAAGGGGTGGGATCAAAGTGCGTGCCAATGTGAAAAAAGTGCCGAGTTGCTTCGGGCACAAAACTACCCAGCCTCTCATAAAGTGCCGGTTTAAAATAATCAGCAACCGTGACAATATTCTTTTCGTCCAAAAATTTAAGGAAAAAATCAGCAGACTGATTAGCTAATCGATTATATTCTTCTGTATTTTTCACCGATACTAATCTGGGTAATCCAATATTTCTTTGTTCTTCTAACTTTAACGATGACCAAGCTCTATCAAGCTCACGGCGTAATAACCTTTCTTCATCTTCCCATGTCATGGATAACAAATGTACGTGTTTTTGATACCAACTGTACTGCTCAATTCCAAGCCCTGAAGGCCCAGTTTTTGTCACACTTTGTTGTTGAAGCCATTTAACAAATTGCCCCGTAGACTGAATGGCTTGGTGATGTGTGTGTATCAACGTTGCATTGTTAGTTGTTTCAATTTGAGGAGAAATATCCAGTAAGTTTTGCTGCTGAGTTTGAATATCACGTATACCCGCTATCCATAGCTCTTTAGCGTTACCAGTTAAATTTTCTTTGGCTTGAATATGAAAAGGTTTTATCCGAGACAAGTCTTTGATTAACCTTGTTTGCTCACTGGTACTGATGGGAAATGAATAGCTCCATAATTCGGTAACGTAGTGAGGGGTAGGACCTTCGTGGGCTGGCACATCACTTTTATATGTCCACACCTGTTTATAAAACGCGGGGTCTCTTTGCCAAGGTTTTAACACCTTCTCATTAAATTCATAACCATTGAGTTCTGCCAACATCACAAACCAATCAACTTGTTGCGCAACACTCCAATCTGATTGATCAAATGCTAACAATCGTATTTTAAATTGTGCCCATTTTGTATGGCGTTTTTTGAACGTTACTTGACGATAGTCGGGCGCAAGATTATGCAAAGGAGCAACCTCAAAGGTCCGCCATTGAGTAAAGAGAGCTTCTAATTGACTAAAGTCTGAAGATGATTTTGCACCAAAAGACAACAATAATAATGCTATTGCTATATACGTGGTTCTCATTTTTTATCCCTGAATGAAGTTTCAATAATGTAGCAGAGCATTTACTCTCTAATCTACCCTATACACAACGTACTTCTTTTTTACATATTTCTAGCGCTTATTAACAATAAATAAGCGCTCACCTCTGACTTTACTAACATAACAATCGAACACTGCCTCACAATAGCAGTATTAGTAAAAAAGCGACCACTATGAGTTGTATCTCTATAATAGGTAATTTTTTAGCGCCTAAAACATATTTTATATGCCCCAAATAGGTAAACAATGAGACAATCGACTCAATAATAACAGATAGTTATATCGCATAGTGTTGGCGTAAAAAGGCAATGATAACCTGTACCAAAGTGGCTATGTTTTAATCGTTGTCGCCAATCAATGATACTAAAAGAAAAATTCACTGTACTCATTAATCATACGGTAATGAATGCTGATAAATATATTGCGAGTTACTCAGGTTATAAATGGATTTAAATGTCATGGGTATTCTTAATAAGTATTTTATACTGGCGTATCATCCTTTAATGACTTGATGTAATACAACGAAACAAGAACATCCACTAGTGAGTGAGGTTGGTTGAGTTAATAATCAATTACGACTGATACACCTAATACGAAGGCAATCACATGAATAAAAATTTAAAAAAGCTTCACTGTAGTGTTGCTGTCATCACTCTTTTACTTTTAGCGGGTTGTGACAAACCTTTGAAAGTTCCCAGCATTATGCTGGCCAGTCCTTCATACACGGCCAACATTCCTGATAATGAAGTGACCAGAAATATTCAGATGGCTTTGCTGTCACAATCAGAACTTAAGGCATTCGATATCAATGTCATCACACTAAAAGGCGATGTACGTCTGATCGGGGTTGTCGACACTCAAAGTCAAATTGATGCAGTGGTCAAGCTAGCAAGAGAAACTGAGGGAGCTCACGCCATTAACAATAGATTATCTCTCAGTAACTAGTTGGCCATAGAAGAGCGATGCTAGATAACAAGGTTGTGATAAATTTATTGAGCGTCGCTTTGATTTCAAGTGCGAAGCCAACACAGATACCCATTGTGATGTTACCAAAAAAATACTTGTTTAGTTAAATAGTTAGTTAACGGTGTTTGCATATTTTATAAGATAAAGAAAAGCGCAAACTAAATTGTTGCGCGCTTTTACTTATTATAATGAACTGGGATACTTATTTCTATTTAGACATGGTCAAAGTCAGGTCTGCATTTTGTTTTATCTAAACTCAGCCTGAGTGCGCTACTTGTCCACCGTCCAAAACAATAGTATGACCACATACATAGTTGCTCGCACGAGAGCAAAGATAAATAGCGGTACCTGCAATATCGCTTAACTCGCCAATTTTACGAGCTGGGAGGTTATTTGCAATTTCCTGTTCATGTACCAGAACGTGTTTCGTCATTTTACTTGGAAAGAAACCTGGAGCAATGCCATTAATATTGACATGACTTGGGCGCAGATCTGCTGCCATATGCCGCGTCATTTGGATAACAGCAGCTTTACTGGCTGAATAAGAATAATTGTTCATGTGCGGATGAGTGATCCCATTGACAGAGGCAATATTCACGACTCGTGAAGGTTCATCTGCGGTTCCAGATAAACGTAATGCAGGTAATAAACGTTTACTAAGAAAGAAAATAGATTTTACATTTAAGTCCATTACCTTGTCCCAACCTGCTTCCGGGAATTCATCAATAGGAGCACCCCACGCAGCACCTGCATTATTAATCAGTATGTCAATTTTTGGCTCTCTTTTAAGCATTTCATCTGCAAAAGCATCAACTCCAGCCATTGTTGATAAGTCAGACTGAATAGCGATGCATTCACCCAAAGCGGATAATTCAATAGCGGTTTGCTGCAATTGCTCAAGTTTCCGTGCCGTAATGTAGGTTTTAACGCCACTTTCAACAAAACCACGGGCAATCATTGCACCTATTCCGCTTGACCCACCAGTCACGACTGCGACCTTGCCAGCAACCGAAAAAAGATTATTCATATATCATTCCTATTATTAAGAAAACAGCCTATTTTAAGGCGCTTGGTATTATTTACATGCCTGATGGGGCTAGAAAACATTGTTCATGTTCGTTATGAGATATTAGGCACATAAATCAGACGTAAAGAAATCACTAAAAATCACTAAAAGTTACTAAGCAGTGACCTAATTCGCATTAAGATAAAGAAACTCGAATAAATGATCAAACTTTAGCATTAATGCGATTTCAAAATAGCAGATTAAATTACGATGAATGACAACGTCAATTAGCATACAAATGAGTCATGGCTTTAGGGAAAAAGAGCACATATACTTTTAAATTTGTGATCCAATTATAAAGTTGGTTTATGACTAAACAAGGGGCTTTGTCAATGAAATTGAATCAACTACTCATCTCGGCATTCGCCGTTTGTGTTGTATCAAATACCAGTGCAACCCCCTTACAAGATGCCATTGAAGCAGATTATGAATACCTCGATACGCTTTTCAAGCATTGACACGCTAACCCCGAATTATCAATGCAAGAATTCAACACGTCAGATCGAATTGCAAACGAATTGGCAGCGCTGGGCTTTAAAATAACTCGCGATATCAACAAAACGGGTTTAGTCGAAATACTGAAAAATGGCGACGGTCCAACACTGATGATCCGTGCCGACATGGATGGACTTCCCGCACAGGAAAAAACGAGTCTGTCTTATGCTTCAACAGCCACTGAAAAATCTCGAAAATATTAACATGCCCGTCATGCATGCTTGTGGTCATGACATGCACGTAACCTCGTTGGTTGGCGTGGCTCGGCGAATGGTTAAACTTAAAAAGCAGTGGCAAGGTAGATTGATGTTACTTGGCCAACCCGCAGAAGAAGCATTGGGTGGTGCCAAAGGTATGGTTGCTGATGGTCTTTATGATCGTGTAGGTCGACCTGATTTTGCCTTAGCATTGCATGTTATTGCCAAACACCCAGCAGGAAAAATAGTATTCAGCGATGGGTTGATGTATTCGAGTGCAGATTCGGTACGGATCTCCGTTCGTGGGATAGCAGCGCACGATGCCTCTCCACATTTAGGTAAAGATCCGGTGCTGATCGGATCACAAATTGTGCTAGCGTTACAGAGCATCATTACTCGTGAAATATCGCCGATAAAACCTGCGTTGATCACTGTGGGCGCCTTTCGTGGTGGAACAGCGGCAAACGTGATTGCCGATCATGCTGTACTCGATATCACAGTTCGTGCAAACACCGAGAAAACACGTTACCAACTACTAGCAGTATCAAGCGTGTTTCGCTCAATACTGCTAGGGCGGTAGGTGTACCAGAAGACCTATTACCACTTATGGTCGTATCTGACAATGGCGCACCAATCACAACCAATGACGCGGCATTATCACGACGTGTTCGACGAGCCATGTTAGAAGGTATGGGCGAGGACGCATTTGTTGACTGGTATCAATCTGATATGGGTGCCGAAGATTTACCAGACCTTGTTGATATTACCCCTGCGATACCAAGCGTTTACTTTGAGGTGGGAGGTACTCCACCTGAGAAAATTGCAGCGGGTACCTGGGCAAGCCATCATTCACCGCTGTTCAAAATCGATCATGTAACGTCAATCAAAAGCGGTGTTGAGGTCATGACACTAGCCGCGCTTGATTGACTCAGCAAGGATCAGACAAGGTAACTGAAGTCGTATGACATGTTTTCTGTCGGCTTAGTGATTTTCATAAGTGGTAAACATAAGTGATAAACATAAGTGATAAACATACATCCGGTGTAAATACCGTCAAATGGGATAAGATATTTGATGTAAATACGCTAGGTGCTTGTGTAATTTGGCCTGGGTTATCTGGTGACTCACCCCAAAGCTGTTATTGCTTAGCCGCTCTATACCCCTTCATCGCATCAGCAATATAAGGAATAGCTTCTGCATTTTTAAGATACTGTGGCTCTAGTCGACGCAATGAATATTGTTCGTACGCATAAGCATAAGAAAGTATCTCAGCATCGGCATTTTTACCGCCAATAAATGATAGACCCACCGAAATCCCATGAATGCCACCCATAGGTACCGTCGCATGCGGATATCCAGCCCGCGCAGCGTGACTGCCATACCCAGGCCAACTGTTAGGCCAAACATCACCATTGATAGGATCCACTCTTGGAACTGTTGGACCCGAAGGTGCCAGCAGTAATTGCACATTATATTGTTTTAATAGTCTGTCGATGCCATCTTGTTGAGTAGATTGTTGCACTGTTTCAATAGCTATTTTGTAACCTTCACTTTCAATCGAATCCATTGCTTGTGAAGCGACAAAAATACTTTGATCAAACAAAGCTAATTCAATTTCTTTATGTGCCTCATTAAAATCGATGAGCTGTTGTAAGTTACGGGTCTTTACCTGCTCAGGTGTCGTGGAAGCCAGATAAATATTCAAACCATCTTTAAATTCGTATTTCAGAATATCGTAGCTCATCTTACCAAAATTATTAGGGGTCTGTGGACGTTCATCAATGTCAACCAGAATGGCTCCTGCGGCCTTAAGATCAGACAATGCGGTTTTAAAATGTTCCAATATTGACGCTGAATCTCCCTTGGCAAAATTTAATACACCCACTCGCACATTTTTCAAAGCGTTCTTTGCTAAGCCAGCGCTATAGTCTGTATTGGGTGTGGTGGTGGCCATGGCATTCATCATCAATGCGGCGCCCATCACTGTTTTAGTCATCGGACCCGCAGTATCCTGAGACACAGAAATAGGAATAATATATTGCTGAGGCACAATACCCACTGTGGGTTTAAACCCTACAATCCCATTGGCATTGGATGGGCATATGACCGAACCGTTGGTTTCAGTCCCCACTGAAGCCGCGGCCAGAGAAGCCGCCGTTGCGGCACCAGAACCCGAACTGGAACCACACGGATTACGGTCTAACATATGCGGATTTTTGACCTGACCGCCTAACGCACTCCAGCCACTCATTGAGCCTTTGGAGCGAAAATTAGCCCATTGACTTAGATTAGTTTTACCCAAAATAATTGCTCCTTGGGCACGCAAACCGGCAACCAGAGGACTATCACGTCCAGTCATATTATCCTTGAGCGCGAAGGCTCCAGCTGTGGTGGCGATACGGTCTTTTGTCTCGATATTATCTTTCAGTAAAACAGGTACACCATGCAAGGGCCCCATAATTTTACCTGCAGCACGTTGCTGATCAAGCTTTTGTGCAATTGCCAATACATCTGGATTAAGCGCTAAAATAGACTGTAAAAAAGGTCCGTTTTTATCAATTTTTTCAATGCGCTCAAGATATAACTTGACCAAAGCTTTTGAGCTTATCTCTTCACGTTTAAGTGCATCTATTATCTCAGGCAAAGAGCCAGCGATGATACCTTTGGCACGAAAATCAGTTTCGGCCAATACAGGCTGTGAAGTATTAGAAAAGGTTGATGTTGACTCAAAAGACTCTGTTGATGGCGAACAACCAGAAATAGAAATACTTACCGCTACGGCACACACTAGTAAGTGCTTCATTGAATGTCCTTTAAAATGATGATGAGTTATCTAAAATTAATAAAACTGACAGGGTAATGCAAGCAATACTACACAATATGAATGTGGTATCGGTGAGTTAGTTAAAGACCTATTTACGAGTAGCTTCAAGACTCGATATAAATATTCAACGGTTAAGTTGCTATGAGGGGCGTATCATTAAGGGCATACACATGGCTCGACAGCAAATGAAAACATGCTCACATTTTTATATCTTTTTACCTTATTGCACTTTTTATCGTTCATAAATTTCAGCTACAAAAACCTACTACTGACCTAAATACACTGAACCAATGCTAGGATAACAATACCGGTATAGCGTATTTCACTTATTAACGAATAATAACGATGTATATTTTAAAAGTTGATATGTAAATACGCATAAAAATTAAAATACTCTTGAACAAAACAGGGGCTTATTCGACTATTCCTACAGTGTTAACTCAATTATCAATGCCAAAAATTGACAGCTTTATAGCCGGGTTTAAAGTCCAATTCGAAGCGCAATAGACTTGTAACAAATATCACCACGAATGTCAGTAATTCACCTTCTTAAAGGCAATCAGGTGGATAGAAATAATATTGTTCCACGCCTGTTTATCTATAACAGGACACAAGAAACGAACGTTCGTTTATAACGCTAAGTTTGATATTCAATGCATTGATAGTTAATGATTCATCGTTATGCGTGGTGGTTTGGGTAAAACTTGATTGTAATACGTGTTCAAAAATGTGGAGTATGTTGAGTGACAACTAATTTTATTGATGTAGAAATACCGGAGCCTGGTCAATGGCAGCAAGTATCCCCGGGAATCTTGTGGATACGTATGCCTTTACCATTTGACCTCGATCATATTAATTTATATTTAATAAAAGATTATGACACCGCCACCCAAACAGAAGGTTATGCTCTGATAGACACTGGCTTTGGTGTCCGTAAAACTCAAGAGATATGGGATAGCCTTTTAGCAAAGCTTGATAAACCTCTCACAAAAGTCATCGTCACACACATGCACCCTGATCATATCGGTATGGCTGGCTATTTAGTCGAAAAATATCGCGTACCCTTTTATATGAGTCATTCTGAATACTTTGTCGCCAGAGCGCTGTGTGCCGGTAGCAGAGGCGCGTCAGACTGGCAAGACGATGAATATTTAGTGCGCTGTGGAATGTCAGAAGACTATGTTGCCAACGCCAGCGAAAATCGCAAAAAAAGCAAAGGCTTGGGGCAAGTTATCCTGCCTATTCCTTTGCAACATGAACGCTTGCAAGAAGGTGATGTAATAAAAATTGGCACGGTGGGTGCTATCGACTCTGTTGAAACTAATCAATGGCAAGTCATAATTGGCAGAGGGCATTCGCCAGAACATGTGTGTTTATATAACCAACACGCTAAAGTGTTAATATCCGGTGATCACGTGTTACCCGTCATTACACCTAATATAGGTGTATACAGCACAGAGCCAAATGCCAATGCGTTAAAGATGTATTTAGATACATTACCGCAGTTTAAAAACTTACCCAAAGATACCTTGGTATTGCCCTCTCACAAACAACCTTTTATAGGCCTGCATAGCCGAGTTGATGCGTTAATCGCCCACCATCACGAACATTTAGAACACTTAAAAGAGTTTTGTAAAGAAGGTAAAACCATCAAACAATGTTTACCTGTTTTGTTTAAACGAGAGTTAAATGAGCACAATATGTTTTTTGCTATTGCAGAGGCGTTTTCACACTTAAATTATTTGTATTTTGAGCGCGCATTAACCCGTGATGTTAACGAAAAAGGCCAGTATATATTTACGCTTAAAAATGAATTTCTAAGCGATTAAAATCAAAATTTGTTATTTATTAGTAGGCTTTGTCTGACCGGTGAACACCCCAAAATTGATGATTAACATCATCTGTTTGAT
>CAZMDX010000257.1:0-2336 GCA_964564805.1 uncultured Pseudoalteromonas sp.
GTTGGATCAGCTGCTTCACATTTTATCGCTAAACTCGGATCGTCTAATAATAATCTAATCATCATACGCACTGGCGATATTGTGCTTTTATTAGGTGTGTTGAAATCTAATTTTTTTGGTGTTTTTCGAAGATTGGCTTGCGCGACATCACGGTCATATTTGTGTTTATTTTGGTCACCCATATAGTTGCTTAGGTTAGATAATAAAATTTCTCGAATATTATCACCGACTATTTGCTCAACGAGTGGCATCGCTTCTGCTTTTAACGCCGCTTTACCTTCGATACTTCCTACGTGATGACGTTGTAATAGGTTATCAAAAAAGAACTTAGACAAAGGCACGGCATCGTCTTTTAGTTTTTTTTCAAAAGCTTCTTTACCAATCTTACGCACTAAAGTGTCGGGGTCTTCGCCATCAGGTAGGAATAGAAACTTCATTTCTACCCCGTCTTTTAGGTAAGGTAGAGCATTCTCTAGAGCTCGCCAAGCCGCTTCTCGACCAGCACGATCACCATCGTAACAACACACTACTTCGCTGGTAGCGCGAAATAACATTTGAATATGTTCAGGTGTGGTAGCTGTACCAAGTGATGCAACCGCGTAGTCAATACCAAACTGTCCAAGGGCAACGACATCCATATACCCTTCGACAATCATCACACGTGCTAAATTTCGATGGGCTTGCTTAGCCTGATAAAAACCATATAGCTCATGACCTTTATGAAATATGCGCGTCTCAGGTGAGTTCAGATATTTAGGGCCACCGTCTTCTAACACTCTGCCACCGAAGCCAATAACACGACCGCGCTTATCACGAATAGGAAACATAATTCGGTCACGAAAAAAGTCAAAGCGTCGTCTATTGTCATTTTCGGTGATGAGTTTTAATTCAAGTAACTGCTCCTGATAGACGGGAGTTTTACCAAATGTTTTTAGAATTGAATCCCATTCGGGCGGGGCGTAACCCATATCGAAGGCCTTGACTATTTCTCCGCTAAGGCCACGATTTTTCAAATAACTAATAGCTTTGTCTTTATCAGGGTGCACTTTAAGTTGTTGGGCAAAGTATTTGGTAACTTTTTCCATTAACTCATAATCGTTTTCTTTTTGCTGTTTTTGTTCAGCCGAAGGAGGAGGGGCTCCGCCTTTTTCTCGAGGCACCTCTATGCTGTGGTATTGCGCTAATTCTTCGATAGCCTCTGGGAACTCTAGTCGGTCAAATTCCATCAAGAATGAAATAACATTGCCATGCGCACCGCAGCCAAAGCAGTGATAAAATTGTTTGTCTTGGCTAACCGTAAAAGAAGGGCTTTTTTCATCGTGAAAAGGACAACAAGCTTGATGGTTACGTCCCGCTTTTTTAAGACGTACACGACTATCGACAAGTTCAATTATGTCTGTGCGAGCAATAATGTCATCAATGAACTCGCGAGGGATACGACCAGACATTTGACCTTCTCAATTAATAAAAATGGCTGAATATAATGCCATATAATTTAGCAAACTTAATTACAAAAACAAACAAACCGCATCAAAGTGCGGTTTGTAAATGCTGAACTGCTTTGCGGGATTGTTAAGAATTAAGTTTGGCTTTTATTTTACCACTTAATTGCCCCATATCAGCTCGGCCTTGAACTTTTGGCTTGAGCCAAGACATGACTTTACCCATGTCTTGCATACTTGACGCGCCTGATTCCGCCATCGCTTGCACAATCAAAGCATCAAGCTCATCTTCGCTAAGCGCTTTTGGCAAAAAGTCGTGTAAAATAACAATCTCAGCTAATTCTATGTCAAGCAAATCTTGACGACCCGCGGTCTCATATTGACTTGCTGCATCTTTTCGCTGTTTTACCATCTTGATTAATATTGCAAGAATACCGTCATCATTAAGAGCAATATAATCTGGGTCAGTACGACCATCAATCTCATGTTGCTTTACGGCAGACAAAGCCATGCGAATAGTACCAAGACGGATTTTGTCTCTGGCACGCATTGCATCTTTTTGTGCATTTTTTAAATCATCTAATAAAGACATGGAATGACTCATTGAAAACGGGAAAAAGGATGTGTGATAAAACGACTTAAAGCGCGCAGTTATTAACTACAAACAACACGCTTCAGAAGAGATTTAGTACAATCTGATGCGACGAGCGTTCTCGCGAGACAACTTCTTCAAAAGACGTTTCTTAGCAGCAGCTTTCTTACGCTTACGTTCCCAAGTAGGCTTTTCGAAAAATTCGCGACGACGAACTTCAGAAAGTACACCTGCTTTTTCACATGAACGTTTAAAACGACGCAATGCAACATCAAAAGGTTCGTTTTCTCTTACTTTAACGA
>CAZMDX010000258.1:0-8670 GCA_964564805.1 uncultured Pseudoalteromonas sp.
TGCCCTAAACAATATCTCCATATTTCTGGCAAAACCATTATCGAACATACTATCAATAATTTACTTGAACACAGTCAAGTAAAGCGTGTAGTTGTGGTTCTAAACCCTAACGATCAATATTTTTCTCAATTACACATCGCGACTCATCCGCACATAGAGATGGTTATTGGAGGCCAAGAACGTTGCGATTCAGTATTAGCGGGGCTAAATCATTTACCTGATGATGAGGAATGGGTGCTAGTACACGACGCCGCACGACCCTGTTTAGCAAAAAAAGACTTAACGTCTCTTTTGCAGTTAGCGAAACAAGGCAGTACTGGGGGAATACTGGCAACACCAGTTCGTGACACCATGAAGCGAGCCGTTAATGACAAGATTAATAGACGAAATTTTATCAAAAACACTGAATCTAGAGAGAATTTATGGCATGCATTAACGCCCCAGTTTTTTAAACTTGCATTATTAAAAAAAGCATTAAACGAATCATACCAAAAAAATGCAAGTATTACGGACGAGGCATCTGCCATTGAGCTTATGGGTGAAAAAGTAATGTTAGTTGAAGGATGCGCCTCAAATATTAAAATAACTCAACCCGAAGATTTGTTACTAGCTGAGTTTTACTTGACTCAAAGGTAAGCTAAGTATTTATAGGAGATTTAACTAAAGCATGAGTATTCGAATTGGTCATGGCTATGACGTTCACAAATTTGGTGGAGCAGGCCCCATTATTATTGCAGGGGTAGAAATTAACCATGACATGGGCTTGATTGCCCACTCTGATGGCGATGTAATGTTGCATGCATTATGTGACGCATTATTAGGCGCATTGGCATTAGGAGATATTGGCAAACACTTTCCAGATACTGACCCAACGCTGGCAGGCATAGATAGCCGCGAATTACTTCGCCACGTATATCAACTCATCACACAACAGCATTATGAGCTTGGTAACTTGGACTTAACGATTGTTGCTCAATCCCCAAAGATGGCCCCACATATACAGTTAATGCGTGAAAATATCGCTGAAGACTTAAACGCTAACATTGCTCAAATAAACGTTAAAGCCACCACTACTGAAGAATTAGGTTTTGCCGGCCGAAAGGAGGGTATTGCGGCTTACGCAGTAGTCTTATTAACTCAGCAAATAGGTAAAACTGAATGCAAATAGGTCACTGGCTGCATCAATACCCAAAGTTAAATATTCAAGGGCAAATTAAGTCATCTGCTGAAGACTTCCAAGTCACCGAAATATTAGGCTACGAGCCTATTGGCGAAGGTGAACACATATACTTATGGGTACGAAAGACTGGCTTAAATACCGCTTATTTAGCCGAACAAATTGCTAAATTTACTCAATTGCCACTCAGAGCGGTTACTTATGCTGGGCGCAAAGACAAACACGCACAAACCGAACAGTGGTTCAGTGTTCACCTACCTGGAAAAGGAGAGTTTGATTGGACTCGATTTAATGAACCGGGAGCCAAAATACTTAAATCAATACGACATAATAAAAAATTAAGAACCGGGGTATTAAAAGGTAATCGATTTACTATCATTCTAAGGCAACTAAGCTCAACGTCTGGCATTGAAGAACGTTTGCATCAGATAAAACGAAACGGTGTGCCTAATTATTTTGGCTCACAGCGATTCGGGAATACTCTGCATGATCCCCGAGGTGGTAACTTAGTTTTGGCCGACAAAATGATTAACGGCGAAGCAATCCGTAATCGAAACAAACGTTCAATGGCCATATCAGCTCTACGTTCATGGTTATTTAATGAAGTTTTGCATAGCAGGCTACTAAAGGGCTGCCTCGATAAGCCTTTGTCTGGTGACGTGATGCAACTGGCTGGAAGTCACAGCTTCTTCTGCGCGCAACTGATAGATAACAGTATTAACGAGCGTATAGAACAACGTGACATATACTTATCAGCTCCATTGTGGGGTGAGGGCCAGTTAGCTAGCGAATCTGAAGCGTTGCAGTTCGAACAAGATTTTTCGAAACAGCATCCTTTAATTACTCAAACACTCGAAGATTTAGGTATGAGACAAGAAAGAAGAGCCATAAATTTATTTCCAAATGATCTTGAATGGTCGTTGGCAAATGATACATTAAAATTAAGTTTTTCACTTCCAGCAGGCACGTTTGCCACCTCAATTCTGCGAGAAGTGATAGATGTTGAAGATAATAATCTTGCCAAAACTTAAAATACTGGATTTTACAAGTTACTACCCAATAATAAAAATAGGCATGACATGAGATTACCATCACGTAAAGGTGAAAGCCTTGCTCAACTTTTACATAAAGAAGGCATTAGTAACACTAGGGTGCTAAACGCTATAGCCAAAACGCCTAGAGAGCTTTTTTTACCTGACGCCCTAAAACATAAAGCTTACCAAAACACCGCTTTACCTATTGGCCAAGGTCAAACCATATCTCAGCCCTACATCGTAGCCCGTATGACTGAGCTGTTATTAGAGTCTGACAATCAAGCCCAAAATGTATTAGAAATAGGTACAGGTTCGGGTTACCAAACAGCAGTGCTGGCCCAATTATTTAGTCATGTTTATTCAGTCGAAAGAATAAAAACACTACAGTTTCAAGCTAAACGTCGAATGAATCAATTAGACCTACACAACGTGAAAATGAAACATGGTGACGGCTGGCTAGGCTGGAGTAGCAAGGGTCCCTATGATGCAATTATAGTCACGGCAGCAGCTAAATCGATACCAGAAGAGTTATTTCAGCAACTTAATAATGGGGGTCGATTAATTATTCCAGTTGGTGAAGAAAATCAACAATTGCATTGTATTACTAAATACGAAGATAAGATTAATTCAAACATTATTGAAGCCGTAAGATTTGTTCCTTTGGTAGCAGGAGATATTATTTGAAAACGTCCAGAACAAAGGGAGGCTTCGTAGGTGTTGCTGCTAGAGGCATATTAATGGGTGCCGCGGATGCTGTTCCAGGAGTGTCCGGTGGCACCATCGCTTTTATTACAGGCATTTATGAAGAACTAATCTATTCACTTAAACAATGTGGCGTCAGTGCCCTGAAAATGTTGTTTCAAAAAGGCTTAAAGTCCACCTGGCAACATATTAACGGTGGGTTTTTATTGGCATTGTTCAGTGGCATTGTCATCAGCATTTTAAGCATATCTGGTGTGGTGTTATATCTTCTTGACAACTTTCCAATATTATTATGGTCGTTCTTTTTTGGATTAATACTGGCAGCAGTTTGGTCTGTTATACGTCATATCGATAAATGGCGAATAGGTGTAGTGGCTACTTTTTTAATTGGCTCTCTTAGTGCATTTTTTATTACAACCATTAGCCCTACCAGTATTGAAACGACGCCATTCATCGTATTTTTATCAGGCATGATTGCTATCTGTGCAATGATTTTGCCAGGTATATCTGGCAGCTTTATATTACTTTTACTAGGTATGTATGCGCCGATGTTAACAGCAGTAAAGGAATTGCAATTAGTCACCTTATGTATTTTTGCCAGCGGTTGTCTAGCGGGTTTGCTAAGTTTTTCACATGTATTAAGTTGGATGTTTCAGCATTATAAAACAATGACCTTATCCTTGTTAGGTGGTTTTATGCTCGGTTCTTTAAACAAGGTTTGGCCTTGGAAACAAACTATAGAATCAGTGATTGATCGTCATGGCAAAGAGATACCGTTAGTACAAAACAACATATTGCCACACACGTTTGAAACACTGTATGTCCAACCTTCTTATATATGGTTCTCAATCGTATTGATGATATTAGGTATGGGAATGGTTATTGTGCTAGAAAAAATAGGTCAGAAACATGCTGATGATTAATACATATATCGAGTTGAAAAGTGGCTTCGTTTAAAAAGCTATCTCTATACTTAGGGATCTTATTTTTCTGCATTATAAATCTTAGTTGCTCAGGACGAAGTCAACCAGCGCCAGTTTCAGAGCTTTATCAAGGCAAAACATTTAGAGATTTCAAACAACAAGCTTATTCAGCAAAGACTTATCAGGTCAAGGCTGGCGATACGCTATATTCTATTGCTTGGTATTCTGGCAACGATTATAGAGACTTAGCAAGAATAAATAAGATTTTGCCTCCCTATCAGATACAACCTGGACAGATTTTGACTCTTATAAAATTACTAAAAGTAATAAAACCGAAATCAAATAAGAGTACTCGGCCCACTTCAAAAGTAATCATGAATCAATCTGTTGACCCTTCTAAAAAGCAGGCGTATGGTAAAAGTGAAGAAATTGTAAACAAAGGTCCGATTGGACCTACTACCGGTCAATTTCCTGAGCGAGTTAAGAGTTGGCATTGGCCTACAATTGAACCTATTTCACGAGGTTTTTCGGCCAAAGAGCAAGGCAACAAAGGCTTAGATTTTTTGGGAAAACTTGGGCTACCAATTTTGGCAGCCGCCGATGGAAAAATAGTATATACAGGCAGTGCATTACGTGGGTTTGGAAAACTAATTATTATCAAACATTCCGACGCTTACTTAACCGCATACGCACACAATGACAATATGTTAGTAAAAGAAAAGCAGTGGGTTATGGCAGGCCAAAAAATTGCCACTATGGGCAGAAGTGGGACCGATAAGGTCAAGCTTCATTTTGAAGTAAGGTACAAAGGAAAATCTGTTGACCCTTTGCGCTATCTCCCTAGCAAATAAAATAATAACAATAAAATTTATAAGGAGAAGTTAAAGAAACATCACCGTTAAGGAATCATGATTATGAGTCTGGAAAAAGCAGTTGTTGTCGATGTTAATGCTTTCAGCGATATTGAAGATGCCGTTGAGAGGGAGCTTTCTAAAGCTGGCAAAAAAGCTGAAGAAAAGTTAGAAGATGTATTGTCTAGCAAACAAGATCCCCCAAAAAATCTTGATGCAACCCAATTGTATTTGGGTGAAATTGGATTTTCTCCACTATTATCCGCCGAAGAAGAAGTTTATTTCTCGCGGCGAGCTTTAAAAGGTGATGAAGCATCACGCAAACGTATGATTGTGAGTAACTTACGTTTGGTGGTCAAAATAGCTAGGCGTTACAATAATCGCGGTCTTGCTCTGCTTGACCTAGTCGAAGAAGGTAATTTAGGCCTCATTCGAGCCGTCGAGAAATTTGATCCTGAGCGAGGTTTTAGATTTTCTACTTATGCCACTTGGTGGATAAGACAGACAATAGAACGGGCAATAATGAACCAAACTCGTACTATTCGACTTCCCATTCATGTGGTGAAAGAATTGAATGTCTATTTACGAGCTGCTAGAGAACTATCTCAAAAACTCGATCATGAACCTACCGCAGAAGAAATTGCTAAGTCCCTCGACAAGCCGGTTCGTGATGTCACTAAAATGCTGCGTTTAAACGAAAGGATAACCTCCGTTGACACTCCTATAGGTGGTGAAAATGATAAGCTTTTATTGGATGTTATAGCCGATGACGATGGCCATGGCCCTGAGGAAGATTTACAAGACTCAGACATAAAATTAAATATCATCAAGTGGTTAGAAGACCTTAATCCCAAACAACGCGAAGTTTTAGCAAGACGCTTTGGATTGTTAGGTTATGAACCTTCAACTCTAGAAGATGTGGGTGTAGAAATTGGCTTGACCCGTGAAAGAGTCCGTCAAATACAAGTTGAAGCTTTGCGCCGACTCAAAGATATGTTGGGTCACAAAGGACTAGATCTAGAAGCTTTATTTAATAAACTTACCTAGATTATTAAAAATCACAAATAATTAAAAAAACCTCATTTGAGGTTTTTTTAATAACTGAATCAAGGATTTTAAAATTCACGCTGTAATTTTGGCGACTCATTTATATTCTCAACACTTATTAAATGTCAGTGTTAAGAGCGCTCCGCTCTGTTTAACCAAATTAAGTCCAAAAGTCTAGCGTCTATTTTGTTGGACTTCCTAGTATGTAACCCGCTGTGGCAATGTCCACAGTAATCTTTAATAAGACTATTCAGCTCAAAAAACACCCTATCAGATAACATTCGCCAGAAGGTATTTTACTGGTTATCATTAATCAACCCTATCATCAAAAGAATGAACCGATGAACTCTACGCTAAGATTAATTCTTTCAGCTGTTATCTCTTTCAGTTTTTATTTTGTCTGGTCGTATTGGGCCAATGGCATGGCAACAGATGACCAAGCATTAATCCTTAGGTCGGCATTAGTACAAGGGACACTAAGCGCGACTATCACGATATTATTTACCTTTATTTTAGAAAAGTCAGTGTCTAAATTCGGCGAAAGTTACTTATCTTTGATGTTTGTAGTACCCATTATTTGCAACGTACATTCTAAGACATCACAAAATATTGCTATTTTTAGAACATTTAAAAATGCGCTGGATAAATCTGCAAGGTATCTAAGTAACAATGCGATCCCAGGAAGTGTACTGGCACCTTTGTTGCCTATTGCTATCCAATCTAGCATCGCCATCTCCGTTAATTGGGTAAATCAAACACCTAACTTATGGCTGACTGTAGCACCTAGTATACTCATTACCGCTATTTACGGTTATGTGTATACTTACAGTTTGTTGTCAAAACCTAAACAGCCTGTTTTACAAGAGTAACAAATTGGTAAGCATAGGGGTTTGATGGCTCTGGTTGATGGGCTTCGTTACTTATTTCTTGCCAATTGTACTGAGCGGCATAATCAGGGAAATAGGTATCTCCATTAACCTCCAGTTCAA
This sequence comes from uncultured Pseudoalteromonas sp., assembly GCA_964564805.1. Taxonomy (GTDB): domain Bacteria; phylum Pseudomonadota; class Gammaproteobacteria; order Enterobacterales; family Alteromonadaceae; genus Paraglaciecola. The sequence goes on from CAZMDX010000258.1 coordinate 6,724, forward strand.
TGTGAGTTAGATAAAGTCGATGACAAAATGCTAAAAAATGTTTATAAATGGTGCCCCCACCGATTATCATTACTTCGGCATTTTCGGTCTTGTGATGACTACAATGTTCCGAAGCCAAATCGATAGCCTGTTCACAACTACGCACCACAGTTGCATCCTCAAGTGTAAAATTGACATCATTACTAATGACTATATTTAAACGGCCAGGCAAGGCTTTGCCTATAGAAGAATAGGTCTTGCGACCCATTATAATTGGTTTACCTAAGGTGATTTTTTTAAAATGTTTGAGATCTGCAGGCAAACGCCATGGCATAGCATTATCAGCACCAATAACACGATTATTAGCCATTGCGGCGATCATTGAAATTTGCATCATATTGGAGTGTACACTTCTAGAATAATGTGAAAAGTTAACACATTATATAAGAATTAACAGAAACCAGAAATACGTTTTCCGGTTTCATACTGATAATTTAAATGACGGTTATTTTTTGGTGTAAACAACCTCTACCCCAGAGTCATCGTCATCATCGTCGAAGTCGTCGTCATCGTAAGCGCCTTCAATAGTATCTTTATGATAGGTATCCCATTTGAACCCTGTTTCTTCATCCTTAATTTCAGGTTCAACTTCTACTGGCAATGTCTCAATAAAGTCCATAGCTTTCATGCACAATGGATGTGTACCTACTTTTTGAAATGCTGAAATTTGGAAATACTCATCTTGCCATTCAAGTGCATCTGCTATTTGCTTACACAACTCATTGGCTTCCTCTTCGAGCATTAAATCAATTTTATTGAAAACTAACCAACGTGGTTTAGAGGCTAGTTTTGGACTATATTTTTCAAGTTCTGCAACAATGGCTTTAGCATTTTCGACAGGATCTGAACCGTCTGCAGGCATCAAGTCTACCAAGTGTAGTAACACTCGACAGCGCTCTAAATGCTTCAAGAACTGAATACCAAGTCCAGCACCTTCAGCAGCACCTTCAATCAAACCTGGGATATCAGCAATAACAAAACTACGCATAGAATCTAATCGTACCACACCCAAATTAGGCACGAGTGTGGTAAACGGGTAATCTGCTACTTTCGGTTTAGCGGCTGAAACGCTTCTTATAAAGGTAGATTTACCAGCATTGGGCATGCCTAGTAATCCCACATCAGCAAGCAACATGAGTTCCAATCTTAGGTGTCTGACCTCACCCGGAGTACCGTCAGATTTTTGTCTTGGAGCACGGTTAGTACTGGTTTTAAAACGAGCATTACCCAAGCCATGAAAACCACCTTGGGCTACTTTCATGCGCTGCATATGTTTGGTTAAATCACCTAATACTTCACCCGTTTCGCTATCGGTTGCACGCGTTCCAACAGGTACTTTCACATCTAAATCAACACCACCTCTGCCAGTACAGTTAGCACTTTGGCCCTTTTTACCATGCTCAGCACGATGAAATCTTTCAAAACGGTAATCTATCAAAGTGTTTAAGTTTTCATCTGCAACCAAATAGATACTACCGCCATCACCGCCATCACCGCCGTCAGGACCACCATCAGGCACGTATTTTTCGCGGCGAAAACCGACTACACCATTACCGCCATTACCTGCATCAACACGGATATCAGCTTCATCTACAAATTTCATTACTTAACGACACCTTGAATGTTTCTCAACTGAGCTCAGTATAGTCTGTTGAACCCTCAAATGGATTCACTTTTTTACAGCTCAACAAAAAGCCCCGCATAAAGCGGGGCTTTTAAAAATCTATACGCTATTGTTGATTATGCAACAATGCTCACAAATTTACGATTTTTAGGACCTTTAACTTCAAACTGAACTTTACCATCTGACAAAGCGAATAAAGTATGGTCTTTACCGATACCCATGTTACTACCCGCGTGGAATTTAGTTCCACGTTGACGAACAATGATATTACCGGCTAAAACTGA
>CAZMDX010000259.1:0-2572 GCA_964564805.1 uncultured Pseudoalteromonas sp.
TTTCAAATTCTCCGTAGAATTTTCAGGGTATTCCCAAAACTCAATTATTACTTTAGTTTGGCCTTACTAACGGAGAACCGTTAAGACTTAGGCCTTTTTGTACCGTATTTAGAACGACCAGCTCTGCGATCACTTACGCCAGCACAATCTAATGTACCGCGAACAGTGTGATAACGAACACCTGGTAAATCTTTAACACGACCACCACGAATAAGAACAACACTGTGTTCTTGTAGGTTGTGGCCTTCACCACCGATGTATGAAGATACTTCAAAACCGTTGGTCAAACGAACACGACATACTTTACGTAATGCAGAGTTCGGCTTTTTTGGTGTGGTTGTATATACGCGGGTACATACTCCACGGCGTTGTGGGCAGGCTTGCAAAGCCGCGACGTTGCTCTTCGTCGCAGGTTGTTTGCGTGGCTTGCGCACTAACTGGTTAACTGTTGCCATTAACTAGCTCCTGGTTAAAATTACGACTGATTGCCCTCTTTTGAGGGCGTAAAACGCGAAAAATCCGCGAGCCCTGAATTAATGACGAAAAAGTCGCCAAATTTCGGGTCGCGGAAGTCTAATGATCAATGTGTGAGCTGTCAAGTAAGACTGCTGCTAAACTGCATAAAATATGGGTTTAAGCAGCAATCTTTATTTAACAGATCACATTCTGATCTTATTTTTTACTCGTCGGCAGGTGTCTCACTGACTTCAGCATTTAGTGCTTCAGATAGTGCTAATTCTGCTTCAGATGCAGAAACTGAAGGTTCGTCCAGTCCCTGTTGTTCTGCTAGTTTTCTAGCAGTACGTTTTTGATGATAAGTGAAGCCGGTACCAGCAGGTATCAATCGTCCAACAATAACGTTTTCTTTCAAGCCACGTAACTCATCTTCTTTACCTTGCACTGCTGCTTCAGTAAGAACACGGGTAGTTTCTTGGAAAGATGCTGCTGATATAAATGACTCAGTAGACAACGATGCTTTAGTGATACCTAGTAACTGTGGTTCGTACTGGGCAGGGATTTTTCCCTGTCTTTCCAATTCACGGTTAGCAATTTTCACGTTAGACACTTCAACTTGCTCACCTTCTAAGAACTTACTGTCACCTGCATAAGAAATCATACACTTACGCAACATTTGACGAATAACAACTTCGATATGCTTATCGTTAATTTTAACCCCTTGTAGGCGGTAAACTTCTTGTACTTCATTAACGATATAGTTTGAAACAGCACTGATGCCTCGCAATCTGAGGATGTCATGAGGTGACTCCGCTCCATCTGCGATAACTTCACCTTTCTCAACGTTTTCACCTTCAAATACGTTGAGGTTACGCCATTTAGGGATCATCTCTTCGTAATGTTCACCGTCTTTTGGCGTAATAGTTAAGCGTTTCTTACCTTTGGTCTCTTTACCAAAACCAATCATTCCTGACACTTCTGCAAGGATGGCTGGTTCTTTAGGCTTACGCGCCTCAAACAAGTCGGCTACACGTGGAAGACCACCAGTAATATCTCGGGTCTTTGAGCTTTCTTGTGGAATACGAGCCAACACATCACCAGGCTTAGCATCCATACCTTCGGTTGCTTCAATGGTAGTAAAGCTTGGGAGACGGATTTCTTGTAAACCGAACTCTTCACTTTCAAGAATAAGCTTAGGCTCTTTCGCATTCGCTTTTGACAAGTCATTAACTACGATACGAGTAAGACCAGTTAAGTCATCTTGTTGCATCTCAGTGTTACTATCATCGATGTCAGAGTAGCTGATTTTCGCAGCACGCTCAGTAACGATTGGATGTGAATGCGGGTCCCAATTGGCAACTACTTCGCCAGTGGTCACTTTTGCACCATCATTTACCGTTAAAATGGCACCGTAAGGTACTTTATAACGCTCTTTCTCACGACCTTGATCATCAATAATGCAGATTTCAGTTGAACGAGAGACAATCACTACCTTGTCATCACTGTTACGCACATATTTAGCATTATGCAGTTTCAAGGTACCCGTAGTTTTCACTTGTACATTGTTTTCTGCAGTTGATCTTGATGCCGCACCACCGATGTGGAATGTACGCATAGTAAGCTGAGTACCGGGTTCACCGATTGACTGAGCAGCGATAACACCGACGGCTTCACCATGACCAACCATGTGCCCACGGGCCAAATCACGGCCATAACATCTGGCACATACGCCAAAGTCATTTTCACATGTGATAACCGATCGCACTTGAATTTGGTCAATTGAGTTGACCTCAAGAAGGTCTACTAAGGCTTCGTCTAGTAGAACATTACGCTCTACTAGCACTTCCTTAGTGCCTGGCTTCATGACGTCTTCAGCAACAGTACGACCTAGTACACGTTCGCGAAGTGGTTCAACAACATCGCCGCCTTCGATAAGAGGTGTCATTTTAACACCTTCGAATGTGCCACAATCATCGTTATTGATAACCAAATCTTGTGCAACGTCTACCAAGCGTCGGGTCAAGTAACCCGAGTTAGCTGTCTTCAATGCGGTATCGGCCAAACCTTTACGCGCACCGTGAGTAGAGATAAAGTACTGTAATACGTTAAGACCTTC
>CAZMDX010000260.1:0-1749 GCA_964564805.1 uncultured Pseudoalteromonas sp.
GATGATTTAACTTATTATGCCCGTCCACTAAGAAAAACTAGCCACGTCGCTATTACAGGTAACCGAGACACTGGGCCGATTTCAGTCTATGTACCTATCGCAGAATTCGATATATTCAATATTCTAGATGGTGATGTGGTGTTGTTTAACGACGACTTACGACCACAAGTAATTAGTGTGCAAATTTCAGGTAGTTACTTGGGGCCATCGTTTTACACGGTTGACAAAAACACCTATTTACTAGATATCCTTAGTTTTGTTGAAGTAGACCCTGAGCAAGCTAACTATGGCGCTATCTATATCAGGCGCGAAAGTGTGGTTGAACAACAAAAAATGTTGATCGATGAATCGTTAGACCGTTTAGAGCGCAGTATATTTACCGCGCCTGCAGCTTCAAGTGGTGAAGCCAGTATAAGAGCACAAGAGGCACAGTTGGTAGCACAGTTTGTGGCCAGAGCCAGACAAATCGAACCGCTTGGAAAAGTCATCGTATCTGAAAACGGTAAAGTAGCTAATATACGGCTAGAACAGGGTGATGAAATTGTTATACCTAGAATCACTGATCTAATTCAAGTTGCTGGCGAAGTGCTAATGCCACAAGCTATTGTCTACAATCCCAAAGCCACCGTGAGAGACTATGTAGCCTGGGCTGGAGGCTTTAGTGAGAGAGCAAACGATGAGCGCATTGCGGTAGTGCGCGCAAATGGATTAATTGTATTTCTCGATTCACAAAATTCCTGGCTGACAAACGACAGCGCACACACCTTGCAAGCGGGCGATCAAATTTTAGTATTACCAAAAATTGATACTAAGTTATTGCAGGCGGCCAAAGATATTACCCAAGTTCTGTTTCAAATTGCCGTTGCCGCAAATGCAGTTAAGTAATAGTGTCTGACCAAAAGTCGATTAGATTATGACTACAGTAATCAAACGTAATAAATGGGAAATTTGGCGAGACGTTATCTTTGCCTTGTTTGCCCGTGAAATTAGAACAGGATTTAACGATAAGTTAGGTATCGGTTGGGCATTGATTAACCCCATTGCTTTCATATTTATTTTGTCTTTTATAAGAGGCAGGATGGACGGTGGTGACACTCATGGCGTGCCTACCTTCGTTTTTATGGCTTATGGGTTGATATTTATACAAACATTCTTGAACACCTTAAATGGTTGCTCAGGCTCAATTAAAAAGAATAAAGCCTTGTTTGCTTTCAGACAAGTGCAACCGATTAGTGCAGAGATTGCCGCCGCAATGTTTGAATTATTAGTGAAAATTTTTGTGATCATTGGAATATTCATAGTGATGTTTTTTATGAATATGGAGATAGCAATTGATAACCCATTACTGATGCTTTACTGCATTTTCAGTTTGTGGTGGTTTTCGGTCATGATGGGGCTAATGTTCGGGATTTTAATTTTATATATACCTGAAGTGAATAAATTAATGAATTTAGTCACGCGACCTTTATTTTTTATATCTGGTACGTTTTTTGCGCTGCAAGATTTTCCTAGAGAATACTGGCACTACTTAAATTGGAATCCAATTTTACACGCGATCGAATTAACCCGTTATGCTGCTTACAATGCCTACGGTGATGAAGGTGTTAGTATAGGTTATTTGTCGATTGTGACACTAATTACTACCTTTTTTGCTTTAGCTATATATTACGCTAACTGGCGACAGGCAATAAGTCGATGATCACCCTACAAAATCTAACCAAATACTATCCGTCGAAGCTAGGTAACCAG
>CAZMDX010000261.1:0-1844 GCA_964564805.1 uncultured Pseudoalteromonas sp.
AAAGTACGTTTCTTCAAATCAGACGGCGAACTAGTATAAAAATTGGAGAGTACGATGGCGAAACTGCATGATTTTTATAAAGACTCAGTTGTAGCGGAACTTGCTAAGCAGTTCAACTACAAAAGCGTCATGCAAGTCCCTCGGATTGATAAAATCACACTAAACATGGGTTTAGGTGAAGCGGTAGCAGACAAAAAGGTATTAGAAAATGCCACGGCTGACATGCAAGCAATTGCTGGTCAAAAGCCTATTGTAACTGTTGCTCGCAAATCCGTTGCGGGTTTTAAAATCCGTGAAGGTTATCCGATTGGCTGTAAAGTAACCCTACGTGGTGAACGTATGTGGGAATTCTTTGAACGTTTAGTTTCAATAGCAATTCCACGTATCCGAGATTTTCGTGGCTTAAATCCTAAGTCATTTGATGGTCGCGGTAACTTTAGCATGGGCGTTCGTGAGCAAATTATCTTCCCTGAAATCGAATTCGATAAAGTGGATAAGATACGCGGTATGGATATCACTATCACTACCAGCGCACAAACCGATGCGGAAGCACACGCTTTATTAAGCGCGTTCAACTTCCCGTTTAAAAAGTAAGGTGTAGGGTTATGGCAAAAGAATCAATGAAAGCGCGCGAAGTAAAACGTGCGAAGCTAGTTGTTAAGTTCGCGGTAAAACGCGCAGCGCTTAAAGCAACTATCAGCGATGTCAATTCTTCTGATGAAGAACGTTGGGACGCTGTTCTTAAGCTACAACAACTGCCACGTGACTCATCTGTAAGTCGTAAGCGTAATCGCTGCAACATTACAGGTCGTCCACATGGTTTCCTACGCAAGTTTGGCATGAGTCGTATCAAGTTGCGTGAAGCAGCCATGCGCGGTGAAGTGCCTGGCTTGAAAAAAGCCAGTTGGTAAGGGGTAGCTGATATGAGTATGCAAGATCCTATCGCGGATATGTTTACCCGCGTACGTAATGGCCAGATGGCTAGCAAAGTTTCTGTATCTATGCCGTCTTCTAAAGTGCGAGTTGCAATTGCAGGCGTTCTTAAAGAAGAAGGATATGTAACAGACTTCGCTGTTTCTGGCGACGTAAAGCCTGTATTAGAAGTAACTTTAAAGTACTTCGAAGGCAAAAAAGTAATCGAGAGCATTGAGCGCGTAAGTCGCCCAGGTCTTCGCATCTATAAGAAAAAAGATGAGTTGCCAAAAGTAATGGGTGGTTTAGGTGTGGCTATCGTGTCTACCTCTAAAGGTGTGATGACTGACCGTGCAGCGCGTAAAGCGGGCATGGGTGGTGAAATCATCGGCTACGTAGCGTAAGGGGAATAAAATGTCACGTATAGCAAAAGCTCCTGTTGATATCCTTTCTGGTGTAGAAATATCTATTGCTGGTCAAGAAGTCACAGTTAAAGGTAAAAATGGTACGCTAGTTCGTGTATTTAATGATGCAGTTGAAGTAGTCCAGGAAGAAAATCAACTTCTTGCTAAGCCTCGTGAAGGTAAAGCAAACGGTTGGGCACAATCCGGTACAGCTCGCTCTTTGTTGAACAACATGATACTGGGTGTATCTCAAGGTTTTGAGAAGAAGTTATTGTTGAATGGTGTTGGTTACCGTGCGTCAGCACAAGGTACAAAACTAAATCTAACATTAGGTTTCTCACACCCTGTAGCATACGAGATGCCTGAGGGTATTTCGATTGAAACTCCGAGTCAAACTGAAATCATCGTCAAAGGCGTTGATAAGCAGTTGATAGGTCAGGTTGCAGCTAACATTCGCGCATATCGTCCACCCGAGCCTTACAAAGGTAAAGGCGTACGTTACGCAGATGAAGTTGTGCGTCGTAAAGA
>CAZMDX010000262.1:0-4107 GCA_964564805.1 uncultured Pseudoalteromonas sp.
AACATCATCATCAAAATCTATTTTCCAAGTTACATTGTGCTGTATTGGAAAGTCACTGACTGGAGCATCAAACAAGGTACCAAAGTAAATAGCACCCGGACCATTGTAAGATTGCTTTGATAATAAGGTAGTTAAAGTCAGCATAACGCTAGGTTTTAAATTGTAATAAAACAGTATCTGGATCAACCAAATTTTGAGAATCAATCTTTTCGTCTGTTTGAAGGTAAATCCTATCGGTGAGACCCGCAGCCTTATCATGATCCATCAGGTTGAAATATACTCCACTACTAAGCCACAACAAAAAATGAATGCCAACAATAACAGACGCCCATTTATGTATACTTCTTAACCATGGCATCACAATATGTCATTTTTTTTATTGTGGCTGTTTTCAAAGAAGGAACAACAGTTTCACTATTTCTTTTAAAAATTCTAAAATAGACCAAAATAAGCCCAAAAACTCACGCTCAGACAGCCACCAGCGTTACCCAGAAGAGCAGAATGTTATCGATTTCTTCCTATTCACCGTAGTCCATAATATGAAAGCGAAACATCCAATCAAATAAACGCCAAAATTCGTGCCGCTTTCCCACCAGTTTAAGATGATACATAAATTGACGGTGAGCCAAAGTCATTAAAATTTATTCGCCATGCGGGGAGCACTCTAGGATTTAGTTCAAAAACTTGGGCTGTCAATTAATAATTCAATCTCACTAATTTGACCATCACCGCTGTAGTAATACCTTGCAGCAGCTTCTTCAGTTTGTTTATCTAGTGGTGATAGGAGACGCCCACTCGTTGCATCAATTAGTAATTTTTTACCACCCACAGAAAACCGATATACGTTTTGATTAATAAAAGTCCCAACGCTAATTTGCTCGGCCTGCGGATAGTCGTTAAACAGACTTCTTAATGTATATCGTTGGGGTTTATTTTAGTCTGATGATTAATCACCAAACTATCACCATGAATATAATCAATATCAAAAAAGACCATATAAGCTCCAGTGATTGACCATATGACAAACTGCACATCAACAAATGACATTAACCATGTATGAAATTTACGGCTAGTCTTGACAATTCCCATAGATTGGTCCACCGGCAACTCCCTTAACCCAGGTTTGATCATTACCTATATAACTCACTCTTCACTACGTCATTTTTATATGAGTTAACACATAATTAATTTAACGGACTTAAATAATGAGCACAATAGTTCAATAACTTATACCAGCGACTGTGCCGGATTAACCCTAGATCAGGTTGCAAATATTAGTTTACGGAGTACTTTAATATTATCCTACCAATAACACTTTCAGAGTGTTCTATGATGGTTAGAAAACGTTAGCGCAGTATTTTTGTGACGATATTTTCGAAGTTCTAGGGATTTTGAGCTCAGAACGATGGGTAACAAGAGTATTATTGTTGAGATGATAATCAGATGTGTAAATACTGTGCCATTGAATAGTATTAAAGATAAAAATATAGTTAGTTTTATCTGGTTAAAGGTTCTCAATATTTCTCAATTCAAACGCATCTGCGCACTCAGATTCTAACATTTAAATATGTTTGGTAAGTTCATGATAATTTTTTTAATGTTAATCAACTTTGAAGGATAGATAACAAGTCAACATCAAGTAAACGACACATTTAATGATGTCGATTATAAATATTGCCGCTAGTATCAGCGGCAAAAATAATAAAGGATTTGTTACGCGCAAAAAATTTGGCCCGTTATGCGTCTCAAAAGTAATAATTTTTGACTGGCAATAACATGGGAATAAATAGAAACATTTATGTCTAAAGTGTTACCAACGTTTTCATATGGAAGCTTATGTGCTCGTTGAGAGCTCTTAGCAGCATAGATTAATGGGATATGTTTTTATCGGTTCGATTGACACGTTTAATACCCGCTCGACAGGCTTGCCTTAACTGGAACCTTACCGTGGATCTAAAGTCTGCGTCAGATAAGTTGAATATTTCAAACCATTACCTGAACTCAATGTAATTAAAACAAAAATGTTAACGGCACAACATCATGCCGAATGACTAGCTAGCGGTCGAGACTGTCTTTGAGGGATTTTATTGCGGCCAGTTCAGTGCACAAACAGCACAATCATGAAGTGAAGGTTTATCAAAAAATTCATCTATTTTCTTTCTGTAACGCTTGCAGATGCTCTATTTAATTGCCATCAAGCTGGAATTACTGGTATCACACCAATGTTTTCCTTGTTCAGCAATGTGTCCGAAATTTTCATCTGAAATTGTACAGTACATATTTTTTGAAATTAAAAACTCACTCCGTAACCGATAAATATCAGCACACAGTAAAATATATTCATCAATTGGTGGTGCTAGCGGATGTGCCAAGATAAAATCAGACATCTTACGGTAACACTGTTTATTAGTTTCACTTGGCTGGCGTTCGTTACCGTATACAAGGTAACTTCGGTTAAACTGTCGGTAGGCATGTACAGCCCAATTGCACTTTTCATCAATCACATCGGCACGTTCAAACAGCTCCACATATACATCAAAAGAAGCGTTGGGAAGATATAAGTATTTATCATTTACTGCAAACCACTTTTTCCAAAAGGGACGTATCGATTTGATATCGATAACAGTCAAATTGGCTACATTTTCAATCACTGTTTGACAATGTGTACAACGGCTCTCGGTAATAATGGCATTGGCTAGTACCCCCATCACTCCACCATCCGAATAAGCCACTTGCCAAGAAGAGTCAAAAGACACTATTACATGTCTTAAAAAACGTTGTTCACAGTGGGGGCATGCAATTATATCGGGCTCTGCATATTGCGTCATTTTCAACTCCTTATAAATTGCTGAGTCAAGTTTGGTTTGGCATGGTGGTCTACATAGTTGTATTGGTTATATATGCTTTTGTGATGTCTGCCCTTTGAATATACTATTAACTTACACACCCAAGCCCTTGGATGTAATGGTTGTTAGATATGTGTTTTAAATTCAAATATTTAAGTACTTGGCATTTAAGGAAGTTTCAATAAACTTGAATTTAGTCATCTCAATTTGCCTCTCTTTTTGAGCGAGTAATTTTAGTTGCGTTGAATGAGTAGCATATCGGTTTTGAAAAGCCGTCTGTTTTAATTCAATAGCCATTGCTAAAAGATACGTTTTATTAACAGTACAGAACTGTTCTCATTTCAACAAAATCCGGAGTTATTCGATTCCTCTAGGGAAGGTTGATGTTCTATGAACGTTCTCTCTAAAGATTAATACTCTTCGCATACTACAAATCAAAACCCACCCTACAATACGTGCGGCCAGAATTAAAGTAGTTGTGATAATAAACCTCATAATATTATTCTAGCTAAGATTTAACCTAGTCGCTTAATCCATTTATTGCTAATTTATTTTATAGATACCGTCAGTAAAATTGTATTTTTCACACTCTTTATAAAGCACGTATAAATGTATAAAAAAACCCGCATTTAGCGGGCTTTTTTATCTATCGATTAAGCGTTTACACTACCAGCCGGTAATTTCACGTAAACCTTTACCAATATCAGCTAATGAACGAACAGTTTTAACACCGGCCGCTTCCAACGCCTTAAATTTCTCTTCCGCTGTGCCTTTACCACCTGCGATTATCGCACCGGCATGACCCATACGTTTGCCTTCAGGTGCAGTAACACCAGCAATGTACGAAACAACAGGTTTGGTAACGTTAGCTTTGATAAATTCAGCTGCTTCTTCTTCAGCAGAACCACCGATTTCACCTATCATTACGATAGCTTCGGTCTTAGGGTCATCTTGAAACATTCTTAAAATGTCAATGAAGTTTGAACCAGGAATAGGATCGCCGCCAATACCTACACAAGTAGACTGACCAAAACCTTCATCAGTAGTTTGTTTCACTGCTTCGTACGTTAATGTACCAGAACGAGAAACAATACCCACTTTACCAGGCATATGAATATGACCAGGCATGATACCAATCTTGCATTCGCCGGGAGTGATAACACCTGGGCAGTTTGGTCCGATCATGCGAACGCCTTTAGAGTCTACGTATTCTTTTATAAATAACATATCTAAAGTGGGGATACCTTCAGTGATACAAACA
>CAZMDX010000263.1:0-6553 GCA_964564805.1 uncultured Pseudoalteromonas sp.
ATTGAATATGGCGATATGCAGTTATTGTGTGAAGCTTATCAAATTATGAAAGACGTGCTCGGCATGTCAGCTGATGAAATGCATGAAGTCTTTAAAGAGTGGAACACCACTGAATTAGATAGTTATTTAGTTGAAATTACTCGTGATATTTTAGCTTTTAAAGATGAAGACGGCGGTCCACTGGTAGAAAAAATTCTTGATACAGCAGGCCAAAAAGGTACGGGTAAATGGACAGGTATAGTTGCACTAGATTTAGGTGTGCCATTAACCCTTATTGCTGAGTCTGTATTTGCTCGTTGTATATCTGCACTTAAAGATGAACGTGTTGAAGCATCTAAAGTGATTACCGGCCCCGCTAAAACATTTAATGGTAACGCTGCTGAAAAAGCTGCCTTTATCGAAGATTTACGCCAAGCGGTTCTTGCGTCTAAAATTGTTTCATACGCTCAGGGTTATACTTTAATGCGTGAAGCTGCCAAAGAGTATAACTGGAACCTTAACTACGGCGGCATCGCATTGATGTGGCGTGGTGGTTGTATTATCCGTTCTGCATTCTTAGGTAAAATCAAAGAAGCTTATGATAAAAACCCAGAGTTAAACAATATATTATTGGACGACTACTTTAGAGATGCAGTAGTGGGTGCTCAAGAAGGGTGGAGACGTGTAGCAGTCAATGCCATCACTACTGGTGTGCCAGCACCTTGCCTTACGGCAGCACTCAACTACTTCGACGGATATCGCACCGCACGTTTACCGGCTAATTTGTTACAAGCTCAACGAGATTATTTTGGTGCTCATACATACGAGCGAATAGACAAGCCAAGAGGCGAGTTTTTCCATACAAATTGGACTGGGCGTGGCGGTAATACCTCGTCGTCAACTTATAACGCTTAAGTTGTTTTAAGAAAAATAAAAAGCCGTCACTCAATTATTAGTTACGGCTTTTTTGTGTCGATAAAATTAATGTAAAATTAGAAACGTTAACCAGCAGTAATCGAATAGATGCGGTGAGCAATGCTCACATTCTCACTGATCGGGGAGCTAATGAGGTTAGAGCTTGTTTCGGTGTCTATATTTACCCAATGAACTGACGCATTAACGGGGCAGTTGTTGTCAAATATATAAATAAAAGCGACTTGTTCTGCCCAACCGAGCTACCTAAGTTTAGGTTGCTAAAGCCAATAGCAGTGCTGGCATGGGTCAATCCTTTATTAAACCGGTGTCGTTAACATCCGCGGCTACATTATTGAGCAACAATCAGGCGCATCCGTAGCTCGCCAGATGCTTTAAGATTATTGGATGAAATTTGATTAGATAATAAATAAATAGCGGCACAATGTTTGTGAAGGATTTATGTTAAATCACTAAAATGAAAAACTAAAACAGGCATTTGCTTCAGCTAATAAACGTCTGCCAAGCTTTAAGTAAAGTTTTCAGATCGGTTAGGCCACAACCTGATTGGATATGTAGATTACTTAGTTCTTGGCTTTCGTCATCTTCCGAAGATGTCATTTCTTGGATGTGATTGTTATTTAGAATAAGTTCAACTTCATCCTTATCAAACTCCAAATGGTATTCCTTACCGTTGTGTTGGTAACTACAAAGTTGGTTGGTCTGAAGCTGTTGGATAGTATTCAGTAACACAGTGATTTGTTCAGAGTCTTGAGCGATTTCATGACTTAGCCAATCACCAAACGCTTCACACTCAAGTTCACATATGGCTACGGGTTGCCCTAAAATATCATGAAAAAATTGATAGTCCATTAGATGCCACTAATTATAGAGAAGTGTTTGTGATTATACGCTAAACCTACCGCCCACTGTTGATAAAATATCAACGTAACCATCACAAGTTCTTTGTACGGTAATATAGTGCTTTGTGTCATTAAGGCCAAGTTATGAATTGATTACCCAAAACACTTTGAGCATCCACTGTCCGAGTTTATTGAAGTTTGAAACTAGGCATTAAAGATTGAAATTGAATGAATGGTCATTAGCTTTAAGAATTTTATGGATGTATTTTGCCGTTAAACTTCGTCTTTAGGAACGTTCTCTATCAGACGGGGTTGTGTCAAAAGCCGTCAGTGGGGCTTTTGACATTAAGTTTTCACTCTTACTCCCAGCTAAAAGAACAGTAATCGACCTAAAGCGGTCTTAAGATAATTCGAACTATCAGACTATATTGAGCCAAAGATCATTATACGATTAATCAAATTTGACAGTCGGCTATGAGCGAATAGCTGACATACGGCGTTTATAATTTGAATTTGAGGTTTGGCTCTAAAGCAGTCATTTGACTTCACCTTAGCAGTGCTGTGTCATCAACTTGTTCTTCGGCGAAATATAGTCACATTGACCAAACAGAGACCTCTTAGTCTTATGTTGATGGTGTAACGTTAATCATAATGATGAACGAATTAGCAAACTCAGACTTAGTTGACAAAGCTCATAACTGATTATGACAACAGCGTAAACATTTTCTGCTGAACAGTGATGTGTGAGATATGCTATTTCTAATTGGTGTTATTAAAGCTTAGTGCAGTACAAAAAATAGTCAGTTTATTATAGGTGACGACCTATTTAAGTTTACCCGTCCACCTGATGATATTTTCTGAAACTCACCTTTTAGAAAGTCATTTACTGCTGTGCCATAGGCAAATATTGATTAACTGTAGCGTTGACCCCATATTTTACTTTCCTTCTTTATTTGAGGTTAAATGCGATGAAGTCAGGTCTTGGTATAAAACATTTATTCGTTCATCAAGCAAAACTACATGCTGACTTAGTTGAAATATTTCCATCCAAAAAAAAGTGGGTGGTAAACAACTGGGTCGCGACGCATGGTGACCCGCATCGCTCTGAAAAAACACAGGCTTTTCTTAGGTTACTAAAAGGCAAAGCCTATCGCGAAACGATACTATCTTGGCTTGAAAAGTAACTAGGACAGCTTTTATGACTTAACAAAAACTGATGGGGTCAGGTTGTTTGTAATTCCTCAAATCTCTCATTTTTGTCTTTAGCACTTCACTATCTATTAACCGCTTTTTGTCAATTGACGAAGTGCTTGATATACAAAATACGAAAACACCTCAGCGAGGTACTCGACAGTGAGTACGAAAAATCTAGTAAATGAAATAAAAGTCAGTCTCGACTTTGGCAAAAAAACATTAAGGTGGTCGCCTTGCTATGCGCGAGCGAAAAGTCTACTTTATATATGAACGCAGTTTTATCGAATTGAACGTAGAAATATCATCTATCAGACTTCCACTAGAGCTAGGCATACAGTGTGTTTAATCATACCCTACTTGAAAAGTTACCTGGGGTATTTAATGATAGCTTACCGGATGAATGGGGCAGTTGCTGTTTGGCCGCTTTACGGGTGCTCAGGAAATATTATCAACTATTAATGGAGCTACAAACATTTAAAGAAACGGCTTCACTAGACTTGGCTTATAGATTTAAAACCAATTAACTTGCCCTAGTTGCCACCACATTTTATCTGACAAATACTCTGAGCATTTCTTATTTTTTTACTTCAAACAGCTATGGGTCAATATCTGCCTTTTTTGATGCGGTTCAATTTCAAACATAAAAAAATCTTGGGACGCTATACTCAAAATTTCATTGGCTTAGAGCGGAGTTCAGTTTCAAACGTTAATCCGAACAGACATCCGTATTCAAGATGGCAGTGTTAACTTAACTGACTGGTAAATGCACCACTTTCCTATAAGAATCAAATATATCAACAATGCTAATCAAACCATCATCTATTTCGTCTTTGATAAAGTAACCGGCAATATTCGACTGGTAGCTGTTAAAAATATCTTTTTCATCTTGTGAGGTCGTTAAAACAAATACCACACTATTTTTATATTCACTGTCTTTGCGCAATTGGGTCAAAAATTCTAGACCATTCATACGTGGCATTTGTAAATCTAAGAGTATAACAAAAGGACGTTTTACTTTGCCTAATAGGAGCAATTCAAATGCTTCTACTCCGTCTTTTGCTCGAATGATAGGGCTGGAAATGTGGCGGCGTTTAAATTCTCGTTGAATGCTCATCGCATCAATATCGTCGTCTTCTATTAAGAAAAGAGTAATATCACTAGGATTGGTTTTATTCATTGAACCATTGCCTTTGTTTTGGGCCATGTGACAATAAATGTGGCTCCTTTGCCAATATCTGATTTAATTGAAATTTTACCCGAATAATTGGCTAGCGTTTTCTCAACCATCGCCAACCCTAAACCACTGCCTTCCACTTCATCCCTTGGTTTAAGGGTCTGAAATTTCATAAATATTTTTTCATGTAACGAAGGATCAATACCTGGCCCATCATCTGTCACACTTATCTGATAATTATGTTTTAAGTTTTCGCATTTTATCTCGATATGGCCAGTGTTTTTTTGATGGTGTTTGACCGCATTAGATATCAAGTTTGTAAGCACCAACTCAAGTGGTGCCTTTGGTAATATAATGTCTGCGTTATCTACTTCAACTACAAAGCCTTCGGGCAATCCTAACGACTCGTAGCAATGTTTTGTTGTCTGTCGCAGATTCAAGCTTTGTGGAAGACCATCATTTTTGCCAATTCTCGAGTAATTAAGTAAGTCTTTAAGCAGCATATTCATTCTGTTAATACGATTTTTAATCATACCAAAATGCTCAAGGCTGTCAGCCTGTAGGACTTCTGCTGCATCTTCCTCAATCCAAGATACCAATCGTTTAATTGCGTTTAGTGGTGCCTTTAAGTCATGAGAAGCAATATAAGCAAATTCGTCTAGATCACTATTTGATTTCTTTAACATTTCAATTAACGCTTCTCGTTCGGTCACATCTCTGGACACACCTAATATGTAGGCTTTGCCTTCGTCATCTTCAAAACGTTTTTTGGTGGTAAATAACGTACGGATTTCGCCGCTTGGAAAGGCTACTTTTTCAATTTTTTCAGTTTCGCCTTGCTCAAAAGCCAACTTATCTCGTATTAAAAGAGCCTGAGTTTCCTCGTCGCTATACTTTTTTAGGGCAGAGTATCCAATGACTTTATCGCGCATTTTCTCTGGGAATAAAGACAAGAATGCTGTGTTGGCATGAAGAATTTTATAGTCACTGTCTGTTGCAAATATTAAATCAGGATTATTTTCGCTAATCATCTGATAAAGATTTTTTAATTTTGACAATTCATAATTTTTTCTTCGAAGTTCTAATTGCGATACTACATCTTTTGCGAGCAGTTTTAGCATAGACTTTTGGTGTGGATTTACTGTGCTTGGATTAATGTCAAATACACACAAGGTTCCCAAAGTTTGGTTGTCGCTATTAATCAATGGTACGCCAGCGTAATAACGAATATTGGGTGCTTTTACAACAGATTCACTTTGCTTAGTTCTATCGTCAAGTAGTGTGTCAAAAATCTCCAACACCTGTGTTTGAGTCACTGCAAGTGCACAAAAAACGTTTTCTTGCAGTATTTGGCTAGGAAAAGAGCCAATTTGTGAAGCCACCCATCGAGTGTTGGCATCAATTAAACTAACCATAGCGAAGGGTTTGTCACAGCCTTCAGTTGCAAGAACAGCTATGTCGTCAAACAATTTGTCTATATTCACATCTAAAATGTTGTATTTTTTTAGTATTTGGACGTTAGATTCTTTTCGATTTGACATAACTTTTCCTAAACAAAATAAAACAAACCTCAACTGTGGTTCTGCATAAAGTTGTTAATGATGGTGGGCTGCCAATTATTACTTAAAATGCCCCGATTTCTATTTTTAACTCTTCAGGACTCGACTCACCTTTAATCAGAAAGCCTTTAACAAAATCATACTCAAGTGCTTGAAATTTTTGTTGTGGATCGTCTGATCCCGAATACATTAAGATTTGGCATATATCTAAGTTAACGTGTGTTCTTAACTCTGCAAATTTTTGTAAAAATTCAAATCCATCCATGATGGGCATATTGACATCAAGAATAATGATTGCAGGGGGAAAATTTTCTCCATATTGTTGCTGGTTTTGTGCATAGTTGTTTAAAAAAGCGAGCCCTGACAGGCCATCGGCTTTTTGCACTATTTTACTTATACCAATTTTGTGAAGCTGATGACTCAACATATACCGTTCGATTTCACTATCATCGATAATTAAGACGCTGGGTTGTTGCATAAAAAATTGTTTATATGAGAAGATATTTATACCACAGTAATCTTTATTGTGTGCAGATAACAGCGTTGTACAATACTAAAGTATAATAAGTCAGTTTTTTGAAATAACGAATACTGACCCCGAGCGTTCTAGTTCGGTCAAATATACTCTTACATCAAACTCAACTTGATGATAATCGGGCATCATATGCTGGCAGAGTTGATAAAATGCTTTGTTGTGTTGTTTTTCTTTTAAGTGGGCAAGTTCGTGCACTACTATCATTTTTAAGAATGGCTCGGGAGTCTGCTTAAATAAGGTACTGACTCGCAGCTCGTTTTTACTCTTTAATTTGCCACCTTGTACACGTGATACATAGCTGTGCAGGCCTAAAGCGTGGTTAACTATATGAATTTTG
>CAZMDX010000264.1:0-6162 GCA_964564805.1 uncultured Pseudoalteromonas sp.
GTTCATTCAAATCGTTATGCACAAGAAGCTGAAGATGCTGATGATATTAAAACTGAACTTGGCGGACGTAGACGTAAAAAATCAAAGAAAAATGCTGGTTCAGAACTAAAACATGCCTTCAAAAAGCCTGCACAACCCGTTGAACGTGTCGTTCGTATTGGTGAAACGATCACAGTTAGTGAGCTAGGAAGCAAATTAGCTGTTAAAGCCACCGAAGTAATTAAAGCCCTAATGAAAATGGGTGAGATGGTTACTATTAATCACGTACTTGACCAAGAAACTGCTGTATTAGTGGTGGAAGAAATGGGTCATAAATACGAACTGGTTAACGATAACGCTCTTGAAGACGAACTGATTGCTGACGCTTCTGGTGGTGAAAAATTAAGTCGTGCACCTGTTGTTACCATCATGGGTCATGTTGACCATGGTAAAACATCACTACTGGATTACATTCGTCGCGCGAAAGTGGCAGATGGTGAGGCTGGTGGTATTACTCAGCATATTGGTGCTTACAGCGTAGAAACTGCTAACGGTCGGATTGCATTTTTAGATACACCCGGACACGCTGCCTTCACCGCTATGCGAGCTCGTGGTGCGGTTGCTACTGACATCGTTATCTTAGTTGTCGCTGCAGATGATGGTGTAATGCCACAAACAAAAGAAGCAGTGCAGCATGCAAAAGCTGCAGGTGTACCGTTAATTGTTGCAGTCAACAAAGTCGATAAAGAATCGGCAGACTTTGATAGGGTTAAAACAGAGCTATCTCAAGTTGAAGTGATTTCAGAAGAGTGGGGTGGCGAACACCAATTTGTTTACGTTTCTGCGAAAACAGGACAAGGCGTAGATGACTTATTAGAAGCCATCAACCTTCAAGCCGAACTACTCGACTTGAAAGCCGTTCCTACTGGACCTGCAAAAGGAATAGTCATTGAGTCACGCTTGGATAAAGGCCGTGGTCCTGTTGCATCTGTGCTTATCCAAGAAGGTGAGCTTCGTGCCGGTGATATTATGTTATGTGGTGAAGAATACGGACGTATTCGAGCTATGCGTGATGAAAATGGTAACGATGTAAAACTAGCGGGTCCATCAACGCCGGTAGAAATCTTGGGCTTGTCGGGAGTCCCTATTGCTGGCGAAAATGCATTAGTCGTACAAGACGAGCGAAAAGCTCGCGAAGTTGCGACAAAACGTCACACCAAACAGCGTGAATTAAAATTAGCGAAACAGCAAAAAGCTAAATTGGAAAACATGTTTGCCAATATGGAAGCTGGTGACGTTAGCGAATTAAACGTGGTACTTAAAGCTGACGTGCAAGGTTCTGTTGAAGCTATTTCTGAATCTTTGACCAAGTTGTCAACTGATGAAGTGAAAGTGAATATTGTTGGTAGTGGTGTCGGTGGTATTACCGAAACTGATGCAAGTTTGGCGGCGGCTTCCAATGCAATAGTGATTGGTTTTAACGTACGTGCTGACGCTTCTGCTCGTAAAGTATTTGATGTTGAAGAGATTGATCTACGTTACTACAGCGTTATTTATCATTTGATTGATGAAGTAAAACAGGCCATGAGTGGAATGTTAGCTCCAGAATTCAGACAAGAGATTATTGGCCTAGCGCAAGTACGTGACGTTTTCAAATCACCTAAAATCGGCGCAATTGCTGGTTGTATGGTCACAGAAGGTATTGTTAAACGTAACAGTCCTATCCGTGTTTTACGTGAAAATGTTGTTATTTATGAAGGTGAACTTGAGTCATTAAGACGCTTTAAAGACGATGCGCAAGAAGTCCGAAATGGGGTAGAATGTGGTATCGGAGTTAAGAATTACAATGATGTTAGAGTAGGTGATCAAATAGAAGTATTTGAAACCGTTGAAGTTAAACGCGAACTATAACTTTGATTTAGGTTTAATCAGCTTTTAGCTAATGAAAATAAACGGAGGCTACGGCCTCCGTTTTGTTTCTGAAAAAGAATTTAGGTATTAAGAGATATTAACATGGCCAGAGAATTTTCACGTACCGACAGAGTCGGTCAACAGATACACAAAGAAATTGCTAGTATTTTACAAAACGAATTTAAGAACCGTGATCCACGCCTTGGTATGGTGACGGTATCTGGTGTCGAAGTATCGCGGGATTTAGCTCATGCAAAAATTTTCGTGACGTTTTTTGAAAATGATGAAGAACAAGTCAAAAATTATCTGACTATCCTAGAAGATAATAAAGGTTTTATTCGAACATTATTGGCTAACAGAATGCGTATGCGTGCTGTACCAGCAGTAAAGTTTGTTCGTGATGGTTCTTTAGCTGAAGGTATACGTATTGCTAATTTGGTAAGTGACACGTTAAATAAAGACGAAGAACGCGCAAAACTTGCTGGTCGTTCTCCTGACGAGCAAGAGTTAAACGAGCACCTGCCAGACGGACAAAAGTCTAAAACAGACGAGCAAAAGTAGCTATTATGGCAAGAACAAGAAAAGGTCGCGCCGTTAATGGCATCATATTGCTTAACAAAGGTTTGGGCTTATCATCTAATCATGCTTTGCAACAAGTAAAACGTATGTTTAACGCGGCAAAAGCGGGGCATACTGGTGCTTTAGATCCTTTAGCAACAGGTATGCTACCCATTTGTTTAGGAGAAGCGACTAAGTTTTCACAGTTCTTATTGGACACTGATAAAACGTATCAAGTTACCGCTAAACTCGGAGTACGCACGACAACTTCAGATGCAGACGGTGAAGTTGTTGAAACACATCCAGTGGACGTGTCTGAAGCACAATTAGTTGCTGCATGTGATCAGTTTAAAGGGCCTATTAAGCAAGTTCCTTCGATGTTTTCAGCATTAAAACACCAAGGAAAACCGCTCTATTTCTACGCTCGTCAGGGCATCGATATACCTAGAGAAGCCCGAGATATTACAATATTTAGCTTATCTATAGATAGGTTTGAAATTGATGAAGTAGATATGACAGTGCACAGTAGTAAAGGCACTTATATTCGTTCATTGGTCGATGATATTGGTCAGCTTTTAGGTTGTGGTGCTTATGTGAGTAAATTACACCGCACACAAGTGACTGATTACCCTGCTGATAAGATGATGACGATGGCAGAATTACAAACACTTAGAGATAAAATAAATAGTGAAACGGCAGATTTACTAGATAACCATACTTTTAACACCATGGATCAATTATTAATGCCTATGGACTCTGCAGTTAAAACGCTCGACTCAGTTAAGTTAGAACAAATCGCAGAAGGTTTTTTTAGAAATGGTAATCCAGTCAATTTTGTTGGGTCTTCTGAATACCCTGAAGAGACATTAATCCGCGCTTACAGCAAGGATAGTGGATTGTTTTTAGGCGTGGGTTTTATTGATACTGACGGAAAAGTAGCCCCTAAACGTTCAGTTGTTTATTGTTAGTTTATGAAAGCTCATACATGTGTAGCGTTTATAGCATTATACAGAGATAAAACTTGTTATTAAGTTTAGCGTAGCTATACTACTCGCTCTTTTTGACTTGCTGAATTAGTGATTGGCGGGTTGTATCTTTAAACTCTTATCTACCGGAGAATTTTATGTCACTAACCACAGAACAAACGGCAACAATCATTGCTGACTACAGCGTTAAAGAAAACGATACAGGTTCACCTGAAGTCCAAGTTGCTTTGTTGACACACAACATCAATAAGCTTCAAGGTCACTTTAAAGAGCATAAGAAAGACCACCATTCTCGTCGTGGACTTCTTCGTATGGTTAGCCAACGTCGTAAGTTACTTGATTACCTTAAAGGTAAGAACGTTGAGCGTTACCAAGATCTTATCAAACGTTTAAGCCTACGTCGTTAATCGACACAAGCTTACAAAAAAAGACGCGTAAGCGTCTTTTTTTATGCCTAAACAAAAGTATCACATTCTGTCAAATGGGTATTAATTTATGGACCTGATGCAGTTTTTTTAGTCATTAGTTGATGTAATGAAGTCTTTTTTGACCCTGATATTTCGTATGTTCTGACAAAAGCATACGGTTCATTTGCTGCCGTCCCAAGCGGTTGCCGCCAAAAGTAAGCAAAAGGTCCGTTTATTAACACAACATTAATGCGGACATGTTATGTGTGCGAACGTTTCACAAAAAATGGCGCACAAGCATGCTTGTCGGTGGCACATTATTGTAATTTTCTGTTCATCAATATGCTCAAGCCTTTTGTGATCTCTTTGCAGCTGACATCATAGTATTTGGAGCCAATTTATGTCCCAGAGACTAGGCAGATATTAATGGAAAAATGTTCGCGATTTCTTAAAATACCGTGCTTTCCTCACTATCAAGTTTAAGATACGGTGGAAACGGAAGAACAACCTCTGCTTTACCTGATTTACGAAGCAAAGTTTCTATAGACGCAGGATCAGGGGCCGGCTTAATACCAAGATTAACAGATGATAACTTTGGAGCTGGACAATTTTATCTAACAATAAACAATTTAACATATACACACACAACAATTACCACTACTACCGTTTACGCCTCATCAAGAAATGACCAAGCTCAAAGTCGCTACCTTGTAAGCTTTAATCCTGCTAGCTAGATTTTCAATCCAGCAACAATAGATTTAATAAAATCGGGTAGAACTAATGGCCACTATAATCATTTTATTGTGTCGGTGTATTTTATATTTTGTATTGGAATAGCGAACGCTAATTTGATTATCAATGTCGGATTAGAAGATGCTACTAGTAATAAGCTAGGTGCTGGTGATGGCTGTAGCTGATACAATTCTTCTGATGTGTCTGCTTGGGGTGTTAGTAACTCAGCGTTATGGGGTAGGTTGGGGATTGCATCTTATGAGGGAGATTATCATTTAGAACTTAATTCTCATGGTCAAAGTGATAATGGTGAAGCTTGGTCTATATCTCAACAATTTAATACTATCGTAGGTCAAAGCTACGATTTTTTTTGCCAATGGAGCAAGGTTATCCAATAACAATAACAATAACAATAGTGTTGAAAGCTTTAGAGTTAATGTTGATGGTTTGGATCACTTACTAATTGATCATGTTGTAGATGATTGGGGAACTCATACGGATGGATTTGTAGCAGATGGTAATACTGCAACGCTAACTTTTTCATCTGTTTCACAACATAAATGGACTTATGGTAACTTTATAGATGATGTAAGAATTCCAGCTGTTCCAGAACCTGGCTTTTCAATTCTATTTGCAATCGGTCTTTTGGTTTAGGCGCAACCAAAAGAAAAGTGAAATAGCTTAATGATTGTTCGACAGTCATTAATCTAAACTTTTCGTTTTATCGCTTTTTATGCATACACGCAGATAAGAGGTCAAGTTGCTTGATTAACAATACTACGATTTCTAGACTTTGTGCATGCCAATAGCCCGACCAATTAAATATGAAATTAGTAAAATGGCTCGCCTCTTATAGCCAAAAAAACGACCAATAAGGTCTCTTTTTGAATAATACTAAGATCGTTACATATCGATTTTTTAATATGAACGTTCAGCTTCACTAGTTTACAACTGACGAAGACAACCTATTTTCTGTCCTAATCAATTAACAAATAGTTAACAATGCAGCCTTGATAATTTATGATACGCCATTCAACATCCTTAGTCGGCAATACTGATTTTTTTGATTTACCCATAGCCCAAAAAAAATCACATGAACACCCAAATAATCGTGTCCCTGCAGTTCCGCTTCCTATTTTAGAGGCGTTAAATGCTCCCTTATGCTGTGTGACATCAAAACGTTGGGTGTTATGATGCCATTAGTCGATTTGATGAGAACATTACCATAAATAAATCATCCAAGCGTTCCACCGTATATACATCAAGCTTTTAAAATGCGTGCAGCATCTGTTCAACTATCAATTTCAGAATCAATAGATGAAGCGGTGCGTTTAATACTGCGTGTAGATCAAGAGTATTTAGCTACTGTAGCTGCAAAAGCTAGTGATCCAGATATGTCATAAGAAGAGTTGCTCAATGATTTGAAATCACATGGCAAAATATAGAATAGCGTTTAAAAAATCAGTAGCTAAAGATTTACCTGTTCTACCTAAAAACGATATAAAAAAGATTTTAATTAAAATTAATATTTTAGCTGAAAACTTTAGAGTTTGTTGAGGCTTATACCGAATATTGCATGTGTTAAAAAG
>CAZMDX010000265.1:0-4975 GCA_964564805.1 uncultured Pseudoalteromonas sp.
GTTCGAATGAACTTTTCTCATGGAACAGCAGAAGACCATATTAATCGAGCAGAAAAAGTTCGCACCGCAGCACAAAAATTAGGCAAATACGTCGCTATTTTAGGTGACCTTCAAGGGCCAAAAATTCGTATTGCTAAATTTGTTGATGGGTCGATTATCTTAAAAATTGGTGACCAATTCATTTTAGATGCTGACATGAGTCGTGATGACGGCAACCAGCAAGCGGTGGGCATTGATTATAAAGCCTTACCCCAGGACGTGGAAGAAGGTGATTTATTATTACTTGATGATGGACGTATACAGCTCAAGGTTACTGCAGTTGAAGGTAATAAAGTACACACCGAAGTCACTGTTGCCGGCAAGTTATCAAATAACAAAGGTATTAACCGTCAAGGCGGTGGTTTATCTGCAGAAGCACTGACCGCCAAGGACAAAGAAGATATTGTTACCGCAGCAAAGATTGGTGTGGATTATTTAGCGGTTTCTTTCCCCCGTTCTGGTGATGATTTGCGTTATGCCCGACAACTTGCTGAAAAAGCAGGTTGTTACGCTATGATTTGTGCAAAAGTAGAACGTGCAGAGACGGTCGCTTCTGACGAAGCCATTGACGACATTATCGAAGCTTCTGATGCAGTAATGGTTGCTCGTGGTGATTTAGGTGTAGAAATTGGTGATGCCGAATTAGTGGGCGTACAGAAAAAACTGATTGCTCGTTCTAGGCAGCTTAACAAAGTAGTCATTACCGCGACACAAATGATGGAGTCGATGATAACAAGCCCAATGCCGACTCGTGCAGAAGTGATGGACGTAGCAAATGCGGTGTTAGATGGAACTGACGCTGTTATGCTGTCAGCCGAAACCGCTGCGGGTGAATTCCCAGTAGAAACGGTTGAAGCAATGTCACGTGTATGTGTAGGCGCTGAAACTCACCCAAGTGTCACTATTTCAAAGCATAGGATGGATGAGTCGTTTAGTTCTGTCAGCGAAACAGTTGCTTTGAGCGCAGTTTATTCAGCCAACCACTTAAGCACTATTAAAGCGATAGTCTCGTTAACTGAGAGCGGAAGCACACCTTTATTAATGTCTCGTATTACTACTTCTTTGCCTATATATGCTTTATCTAGATACGAAAACACACTCAATAAAATGGCATTATACCGTGGTGTTATGCCGGTGTTTTTTGATTCAAGAGGCAGCGACCCTGGTCAACTTAAAAATGATGTGGTTGCAGCTTTGCTAGAAAAAGGAATTTTAGAGTCAGGCGACCAATTCATTATGACCTACGGCGATGTAATGGAAACAATCGGTGGTACTAATGCCAGTAAAATTGTTACGGCATAGAAAGTTACACTGCTTAGAGTTTTCTAGCCAATGTACTGAATACAAAACGAGTCTATGACTCGTTTTTTTTGTTCTGTAGTTTTGTGACATATAAACCGAGGATCCAGCATTATATGAATCAAAAGTGAAATCTGTTTATTAATAAAGAATATAGTTAGCCATTACCCAAATAAATTAAAATTATAGATGATCCCCATTACACTCAACATACTAAATTGATGAAACATTTAAGGAAGTGTCTAATGAGTACAAATAAAGAATTCGATATTGTTATTTATGGGGCAACCGGTTTTACAGGAAGACTAGTTGCTGAGTATTTGGTTAAGCAATACGCTGGTGATAATTCGATAAAATGGGCAATGGCTGGAAGAAGTGCTGAAAAACTAGCTTCAGTAAGAGATGAAATTGGTGCACCTGCAAACACTCCCTTAGTTGTAGCTGACTCTGAGGATTTAAGCTCAATTCAAGCGATGTTAGATAACACTAAACTGGTTTTAACCACCGTAGGTCCCTATCAATTATACGGTTCAGATTTGGTCGCTATGTGCGCAAAGTCCGGCGTAGATTATGTGGATCTGTGTGGCGAACCGGTATGGATGAGTGAAATGATCCCTGCCCATCACGAAGCAGCCAAAGCTAGCGGTGCACGCATAGTATTTTCTTGTGGTTTTGACTCTATTCCATCTGACCTAGGTGTTTACCACTTACAGCAATTAGCCAAAGCACAATTTGGACATGTAATGCCCACAGTAAGATGTCGTGTTAGGAAAATGAAAGGCACATTTTCAGGTGGTACAGCCGCTAGCTTCAAAGCAACACTTGTAGCGGCTAAAAAAGATCCGGCTAAAATGCAGGCTTTGCTTAACCCGTTTTCTCTTACTCCAGGGTTTAAAGGTGCCGATCAACCTTATGGCAATAAGCCATACTACGAGGAAGACTTAGGATCTTGGGTAACACCTTTTGTAATGGCAGCCATTAATACACGCAACGTGCAGCGTTCTAACTTTCTGTTGAATAGCGAATATGGCGATGATTTTGTGTATGACGAAATGTTTATGACAGGACCTGGCGATAAGGGTGAGACCATTGCCAACGCTATGGCAAATGACAAAAGTATGGGTGGTGACGGTGGTCCCAAACCAGGTGAAGGCCCAAGTAAAGAAGAGCGCGAAGCAGGTTTGTACGACATGCTATATGTTGGCTCTGACGATAAAGGCAATGTCATTAAGGTCGGTGTGACAGGTGATAGAGACCCAGGGTATGGCTCGACTTCAAAAATCATCACTGAAGCAGCTATCTGTTTAGTAAATGACGCTGTAGACACCCAAGGTGGTATTTGGACCTCGGCACCTGCTATGGGCGACAAATTGATTAAGCGCCTAGTGGCAAATGCGGGATTAACTTTTACTCAAGAGTAATAAGCTTAATAGCTATAAAATATCGTTCACATAAGTGAACGATATTAATATTAAATTTTAATCATCAAATTTTTAACTAGGATTAAATCAAGATAGGCGTTTTTTGCGGACTCCAATCATAATTAACCCTACCGCTAATAATGATAATAGTGAAGGTTCTGGTACTTCGACTTCGACTTGAGAAAAACGTTGCTCAAAACTCAGTAAGTTAGCTGATTCATCAATATCCCATGCTTCTACCAAAATATTTTTAGTCACATAAACAGAAGAACGAGGGTTAAAATCTGCAGCGTCAAATGCCTTATCAGTTATATTCCCGGAAATATTACTTAACTCAACGTTTTTTCCCCCAAGATTTTGATTTAATGTCCCGTCGGCATAGATGTTTTCTTCTATAAACACACTGCTTAAATAGCTTGGAAAGAGTAATTCTGCACCCGTTAAATACAACGAGTTATCCTTGATCATTAGTAGGTCGTCAGATACCAGAACAGAAACCTGAAATCCAAACATAAAGTCTATGTACGCAAAAAGACCATCTCCTTCTACTAAAAACTCATCGTTTAAGATATCAAACCTTAATCCTGGACCGGGATTTAAACCACCATCATTCAGTGCTGTTACTTCAATATTATCAGTATTAACCGGAATAAAATCTGAACTATCCTCAAACAACGCCTCCCATTGATCAAACAGCTTATCACCAGCAGTGATGCTCTGACCGTTAAGCAGACTCGTTAAAAAGGTCGCTTGAATATTAAGCGACATCGTCGATAACATTAAAAACATTAATAACATTAATAACTTTTTCATCACATAATCCTTAAATTTTAGTAAATAACGTTACTGAATCGCACAACCGCGGGCGGTACACTGACGAATGCAGCGTTTAACATCTGCAGGTGAAATAACACCGTTCATATCAGAGTCTCTAAGATCGTTAGGCATAGCGGTTTGACCACGAGCCAAACTGATAGCTCTTAAATCTAACCTATCAATATCACCGTCGAAATCAACATCACACATTTTTCCATTATTTGAGTCAAACACAACTTCAATCAAACATGAGTTACCAGCGCCATCGATACCTTCAACAGTTGCGTTACCAGGTAGTGAGCCATCTATACGCATAATCGATACATTGACTTGACCGTCACTAGGGTTAAATGAATCAACGTTTACAGACGTATTATTACTTGCTAAAACATTAACAAAAAATACGCCTGTATCAGCATCTAAGACACCATTGTTATTAGCATCTTCACCCGGATCGAGCACACCATTATTGTTCTGGTCTTCATCATTTGTATTGTCGCTAATTGAACCATTACCGAGGTCGCCTTGAATGTTAACTGAACAAACAGGCAAAAACGGGTCGCCAGTTGGGTTAATAAATCCAAACAGGGCACCCCCTGGGTAAATATATGAATCAGCACTATTAAAACCTTCTACAGTAATGCCGTGGGGATTAACCGATACTGTGGTATGAGTACCATCAACTATGGGCACTACTGCAGACGAAAAATTAATCCTAGGGATCGGAGTATATGAGCTAGGAGGCACTGCTTATAATTTGATATTCTTAAAACTTTATAATTTTATAATTTTATAATTTTATAATTTTATAATAAGTGTAAAAAAAACCGACAATATTTGACACAACACAATGTCAGTCAAATGGTTTTAAAGTTGACTGAGGACAAATGTCTACTGTTTATTTTACAGGTGATGTGCAGCGTAAACGTGAGCTTAAATAACGTTGCTTATTGATCTATTGATTATTTAAACTGCAGCACTGCTAACATCTAAAATATCTTTGATGCTAATCCTGTCACATATGTCTACATTTTACTTTTTAGATTGTGCAAAGAATTTAACCGCTACTTTCTGACGATGCTCTAAAAATCTTAACCCTACACCCCATCTATTAGAAAATTTAGGCCAAAGCTTAGATGTTGAATAATCAGCAAATTTGACCTATCTGTTATTTTCTATTTTATTTTAGGCATATGGCTCTACTTCAAAATCATCGACGAAGCAGCAATCTGTTTGGTAAAAAACGCAGTCAACACCCAAGTTGGTATTTTGAGGTCAGAGATAAGTTGATTAAGCGCTTAGTAACGGAACCAGAGTTAACCTTTATTCATGAGTAAAGGTTAACTTAAGGGCTTGTCATCATTTGATGAGTTCCTTAATATTTGATTATTTTTAAGTTA
>CAZMDX010000266.1:0-3037 GCA_964564805.1 uncultured Pseudoalteromonas sp.
CGCCAATTTATCAATATTGGGTGTGGCTGTCGCTCCACCATAACTGCCAAAGTCCATGAAGCCTACGTCATCTAACAAAACAACTAATACATTGGGTTTTTGCTGGGTGGCCATGGTGCAAGTGCTACTGAGAACTATCATTATCAATAAAGACTTAAATACAGAATGTTTCAAACTATCGACTCCATGAGTTATGTTTAACAAACCGCAGCAACTTGCCACCGATATTTAGCACCTAAAATCATTAATATTTGAAGTCTACTCGCAACAATATATAGGATCAACTTATTCAGTCATACAGCATGCCATTACTATAGCTGCATTATATATCGACATTATTCAATGAATGAAATGTAACTAAGCTTTGTCGATATCACGTTAAAACCCATGTTTCAGGTGTAGTGTTAAGTCTGAGCGGATAACCAGAATTCTGGTAGCCTCATGGTTTTTTACATCGATTGTCTTTTTAAGATCTGATTTTCCATGATGCCAAATCTATCCTGCCCCCAGAAGTGATATCCGCGATAACATATAGTCGGCACTCCCCAACAGCCAACCGAATACATTTCTTTTAGATTTTCATCAGCCAATACACGCCAACTTTGGTCCTTAAGTTTGTGTTTTGCTGTGTTCCAATCCAACCCACAGCGAGTAACAATGGTTTTCAACCCTCTATCAGTTTCAGCCCTAATACCTTGTGTGTTCACCCCTGTGGCAAAACTCAATAGAAAGTCATGATACTTATTTTCGGATTTTGCATACTCGACCAGAGAATAACAACGCTCCACGGCTGCCCCCAACGGGTCGGCAACACACCCATAAGGCAAACCCAATTTCGAAGCTTCTCGTTTAGTATCGAAAAAAATATAGATTTTTTTTGTATCAGGAACGTTCATACCCCGCATCATCATTGGTAATACGGGTTTGATTATTAATGGTATTTTATAGTGAGCGCTGAGTATAATTGCACGCTCCAAAGCGATGTATGAATATGGACTTCGAGCAGACCAATAAAGGATCAAAGGCGTTTGTTTGACAACCTCAGTGTCTGATAACGGCCCTTTACAAAATTTTTCATAGGTGCGGTCAAAATGTACGCTTTCTTTTTTTAAATGAGTCAAGCCAAGACCAATCAAGCGTTTTTCTAAGTGATCAAGCCGATCAAGGCCCCAATACCACTCACCTTCAAAATTAATCATGGCACTTAGATAGTGACCACATTTACTAAGTAATTCATAATTTGCAGACAATTCCTGTTGGTTTTTTTTAACCGAAAAATCGTCTAACGTTGGAGATATGCCTTGGAACCAATACTGATCTAATAGCTTTATCGCTTTCGATATAAACTCTTTATCCGATTCAATATTGACCAAGATAAGTGATAATTTTTCTGTTATTTCTTTATCTATAACAAGTCGTTCATCTTGACTCGGAAAACGAAAATCATAAAGCTTTGCTAAGTGATAGGCGTCGTATTTTGTATAATCTAACCACATATCAAGACAGGGAAACATGTCGCTGTCAATTTCTTGAAACACATGGAATTTAAAAATAATCTCAAATCGCTTTTCAAAAGAAGGCAAGGCTTGCAACAGTAAATAGCTATACGGGTCGTCTGTTTTTAGAAATATATCAAGGGTTGCAGATTGGCCCTGTAATTTTCTCTTGGCTAGGCGCACTTGCCTTTTAATATCACGAAACAAGTCACTAGACACCGCTTTTAAAACAAAGGGCATAGCAGTTTTAATCATGTAGTTTGAGCCAATGATATAGGTATCACCCGATCCCACTTAA
Organism: uncultured Pseudoalteromonas sp.; assembly: GCA_964564805.1. Classification (GTDB taxonomy): domain Bacteria; phylum Pseudomonadota; class Gammaproteobacteria; order Enterobacterales; family Alteromonadaceae; genus Paraglaciecola. The sequence continues at coordinate 1,795 of CAZMDX010000266.1, forward strand.
ACATAAAGTATACCCTTTTAGATTATACAGCATGATAATCAACGTTCAATATATTGTCATGTAACATGCCAGCACTCAACTTAAATAAAATGCTGCTTATCATAATTAAATAGCCCCACCAAAAACCAAGCAAGCCCTGATGTATCTAGAGAATGCTTAGGTCGATATCATCATCGCCGATAACAACATTAAAGATGTTAAAATTAAAAATGAACAGAGAGTTAATTAGGAAACTTTAAAATGGACAGCTATTATCTTAGTGTATTTGCGGGGTCACCCTAACGAGCTTCTTACGAATTTTTCTACCTCAGTTTTCTGTATCATTAGAATATGTCGTAAAGTATCACCCAAGGCGGTTACCCGTTGTTTTCGGTAGCAACAAAGGACTTAATTTTAAGCTCGCTCGTCATTAAGAAAACCACCTTCACCTTCCGTTTTTTGCTACTACGTTTATGCTTGCTGCGTGGTCACCACATTATTTTCAGATGTTGTACATCTGCGCAGATTTGCTGCAAAGTCTGACGCAAACGCCTAGCATATATTGTGTATCACCACACATAAATTAACACACCTTGTTGCTACAAAGCTCAGATCTGCTTTGCGTTAGCAGTCACTTTATCTGGTAGCTAGCGGCGCGTGTGAGCGGACGTTCATGAATAGGTGGTTATACATTTAACAACATCTGGTGTCTGAAAATGTCGTCATCAAGATGGCGACAATTAAAAACAACAATGCCTTACTCCGGTTTCACCTCTTTTTCTGATGATTCAATCGGTCCTCAATAAAGCCACGCGATGAAGTAACCCCATCGTAATATGCGTTTTAAGAACGTTTGCTGCAAGGCAATAGCATTTGTCTGTCCCTCTACTTTTAATGAGCTAATCGGCCACCTTACGTTGATGGTGTGCTGAAATTAGTCTTGGATGATTTCTTTTTTTCACCAGATGCTGATACGAGTCCTCTTTGAGTACATCAACTGTGAACTGCCAACCTTGTGGTAGCACCAACCAAGTGCCAAGTTGTTCTAATTGGACTATGGTTTGATCCTTCGCTATAGCTCGTGATGTCGCCTGCATCTTAAATACTCTGCCTGTTGAGTTGATCAGCTGATAGACTTTTTTGTTCGCGAAGTAGGTATAAATGGTGTCTCTTTCGAACGTCATTACGGTATAAGGTTTTTTAGAAACGACGTCCCACATTGAAACTGTGACATGCCCTGACACTAAAAACCCGTGCCCACCGA